>NZ_ANAS01000015.1:0-152303 GCF_000341205.1 Nocardiopsis baichengensis YIM 90130
GGGGTAATACCGGCGAGTATTACCCCGACTCTCCCGAGATCAACGGGCAAGAAGGAGGGGGCGCGCACCCCGGGGCGGGGCCGCCGATCGCGCCGCAGCGGTCGCACCGCTCACACGGGCGAGGCCGAAAGCTCCACCACTCCAATGGACACGACCTGGGGAACCGCCCCGCTTCCTCGTCGCCGCCGTTCCCCCTGGCCCCGAAGAGCCCTGCCGCTCGGCAAGCAGGCTGGAGCGGGGAACCAGCCGTGCCGTCGTCGCTGCTCATCGCCGGGACCGCGGGAGGCCCGGCGGCCGACGAGCAGCACCGGGCAACCGCTTCGCCCCGTCGTCGCCGCCCTCTGCCTGGCGCCTCGGCGACCCGCCACCCGGCAAGCAGCCGTGAGCGGGGTACCTGCCGGGCCGTTGTTGCCGCTGTTCCCGGGTAACTGGCGACCCGGCGGCCGACCAGAGGTCATAGGGGCCCGCCCCGATCCACCGGCAGGCGATCCGACCGGGGCGGCCGGCGCCTCGTGGCGGTCCTCCGTGCGCCGGAGACCGCTCAGCGGGCCGGGCGCGGGACCGCCCGCGGGGGGCACGGCGGACGGTCCCGCGGTCAGGGGCGCGATCGCGGCGCCACGGAGGCGCGCGGCGCGGTCGGGGTGCCGCAGGGCCGTAGGGTCACCGCGGGCGGTGCACCGAGGCCGCGGTGTGCAGCAGCCAGGTGCGGAAGCCCACGGCGTCGCGGATCAGCCCGGCCGAGACCGCGGCGTGCAGCTCGCCCTCGGCGCGCCGCTCGGCGAGGGTCTGGGCGTCGGCGAGGGCGATGGCGTGCACGGTGAGCCGGTGCCCCTCGGGCAGCGACCCGCGCGCCTCGGCCGCGGTGCCGCGGACCCCGGCGCCCATCAGCAGGTCGGCCAGGGCCCGCTTGGCGCCCCCGTCCCACCAGGCCTGGAACGGGGGCCAGGCGGCGCGCAGGTGCGCGGCCAGCCCGTCGGCACCGCCGAGCGAGGAGAAGTGCGGCGGGTCGCAGCCGGTGGGGGCGCCGTCGGTACGGGCCGCGGAGCCCGCGGTGCCGGTGCCCGGGCCGCGGAGGGGGGCGCCGTGCGCGGCCGCCTCCCTCCACAGCCGCCTCCGCCATGTGCGCCACTCCTCGTGGACGGCCTCCCCGGGGGCGGGCACCGCGTCCCGGCCGGTCGGCTCGGGCGTGAAGTCGGCGCCGCCGCGGTCGGGCTCGGCGAACCACAGCCAGTTCAGGCTCCAGGGGGCGTCCAGGGCGAGCTCGGGCGAGGAGGGGCGCGTCCGCATGGCCGTCACCGTCCGTTCGGTCAGGGGAGCCGGGCGGGGGCGCGGCCGTCCGTCCGCGTCCCCCGGCGCCCGGGGGACCGGCCGGCCCCCGCCGCGGTCACTGGATCCACTGGGTGTCGTTGGGGCCGAGCGCCGTGCAGATCTGGAAGTTCGACAGGAAGGCCCAGCCGTTGTCCACCATTCCGTCGTAGAGGTCGGTGGCGGGGACCATGCCGTAATAGTCCTGGCTCCAGTCCTGGCTGTCCAGGACCCCTCCGTCCTCGAAGGTCTGCTCGTAGCGGGTGTCCCCGGCGCCGATCACGGCCGACTCCCAGCCGTAGAACCAGGCGTTCTCGTTGACGTGGAAGCCGGTCCACGCCATGTAGCCGCGGTTGCCGGTGCTGAAGAGCCACAGGTAGGAGTAGCCGCAGTCGCCGATGACCAGGTCTTCGGTGCCGACCTCGCCCTTGCTCTCCCGCCACTCGGTGTAGGCCTGCTCGGGCAGCTCGATGCTCTGCCCGTTGTCGAGCCGAGCCGTGGCGCCCTCGCCGTCGGCGTCGGGCACGGCCGAGGTGATGTTGGCCGCCTCCATGGGGACCTTGACGACCTCCGCCGCGGCGCCTTCGGGCACCTCCGGGGGCGCGTCGGGCGCCGGGGACGGGGAGGCTGAGGCGGGCGCGGGGGCCGCCAGGGCGAGGGCGGCGCCGGAGACCAGCGCCGCGGCGGTGGTCAGCCAGGGCACGGGGGATGTCGTGGAGGGCATGGGTGCTCCTCTTCGTGGAGATCGCCAGGACCGGGGTCCGGTCCTTCGCTCGTACATTCGGGAGGGGAAGGTCATGGAATCCGGAATTCCTCGGTCCGGTCCACGGTCGCCGACTCTAGAAGTGTTCTCCCGAATGCGGGAGGCCTAGGCCGATTTTCGGGCTTCGGCGGGCCTGCGCTCCGATTGCTCTGGTGTCCGCGCATGTGGGGCGTGTTTTTGCAGGTCGATCCAGGGTGTGTTTGTCGTTTAGAAAGGAATGGGGAATGCGCGGAACAAGGGGGTGCGGGACCTTTTTCGGGAATGGGGGATCCGCGGCCGATGGGGGCGAAGCGGAATGCCGGTCCCTGTGCTCCGACCGGTCCGCGCGGCGCTGAGGGTCGGTGGCCGGACCCGGCCACCGACCCCTGTGCCGACCGGCCGGCGGCGTGCGGGGACCGGGAGAAGGGAGGGAGGGGGAACCGGGCAGGCCGGCGACAGACGGTCACACGCCCTGGTCCCGGGCGGGCGCCTCTGCGGCCGCGTGCGACAGGGCGCCGACGAAGGCCGCGACGGGCGCGGGCAGGGGAGGGGCGCCGAAGGTCACCACCTCGACCGTGCGCACCCGCCCCGTCGGCGCGGTGTGCAGCCCCTCCCGCCGGTGGGCCCGCAGCGCGAGCCCCGGCAGGGTGCTCACCCCCAGACCTTCGGCGACCAAGGCCTGCACGGCCACGTAGTCGTCGGTCGCGTAGGCGATCTCCGGCTCGAAGCCTTCGGCGGCACACGCACGCAGGAGCTGGGCACGGCAGCGCTCGCACCCGGTGATCCACCGTCGGTCGGCGTGGTCGCGCAGCCGCGGCGGCCCGGACCGCCGACCGCCCGGCCCCTGCGGGGCCTCCGGCGTGACGAGGTGGACCGGGTCCTCCAGCAGTGACACCGCTGCGAACCCCTCGGGGGCGGGCTCTCCGGTGTGGCGGAAGACCACCGCCGCGTCGGCCTCGCCCCGCCGCACCGCCGCCAGCGCCTCCGGCGGCTCGGCCTCGGTCAGGGCGGGCTCCACCCCCGGGTGCGCCCGGGCGAACCGCGCGGCCGCCGGGGGCACCAGCACCGCCAGTGCGGACGGAAAGGCGGCCAGCCGCACCCGTCCCCGGGTCAGCCCGGCGTGCGCGGCCAGTTCGGCGCGGGCCTGGTCGATGCGGCCCAGGATCTCCTCGGCGCGGGCGGCCAGGTCCCGGCCGGCGTCGGTCAGCCGGATGCCGCGGCCGCTGCGCAGCACCAGCGCGGTCCCCGCCTCGGCCTCCAGGCGGGCGAGGTGGTGGCTGACCGACGGCTGGGCGTAGTGCAGGGCGGCCGCGGCCCCGGTGACCGATCCTTCGCGGGCGATCGCGGCGAACACGCGCAGCCGGGTCTCATCGAACATGCGCCGACGCTACCTGCTCTTATAGAAATGATCGATGGATCCACTCGGAACCGGCATTTGTCCTATGCCTGAGCCGGCCCGACGATGGGCCCATGACCACTGCGGACGCCTCCTCGCCCACCGCCCCTGCCGACACCTCCGCTCCCGCCCCGGACATCACCGACGTCCTGCGCGCGCGCCGCCTGCTCCAGGGGCGCCTGGAGCCGACGCCGCTGCGCTCCTACCCCGCCCTGGACCGCCGCATCGGCGCCCGGGTGCTCGTCAAGCACGAGAACACCCAACCGACCGGCGCCTTCAAGGTGCGGGGCGGACTCGTGCTGCTGGCGGGCATGTCCCGGGAGGAGCGGTCCCGGGGCGTCGTCACCTACTCCACCGGCAACCACGCCCAGTCGATCGCCTACGCCGCCCGCGAGACCGGCGCGCCCTGCGCCATCGTGGTGCCGGAGAACCCGAACCCGGTGAAGGCCGAGGCGATCAGGGCCCTGGGCGCCGACCTGGTCGAGGCCGGGGCCGACCTGGACGGCGCGCGGGAGCGCGCCGAGGCCCTGGCCGCCGAGCGGGGCGCCCGCCTGGTGAGCCCCGGCGACGAGCCGGACTTGATCGCCGGGGTCGCGACGGCCTACCTGGAGCTGTTCGAGCAGGCACCGGACCTGGACGCGGTCGTGGTGCCCGTGGGCGGCGGGAGCGGGGCGGCCGCGGCGTGCATCTCCGCGGCCGCGGTGGCGCCGGGGTGCCGGGTGGTCGGTGCGCAGTCCTCGGCCTCCCCGGCGGCGCACGACTCCTGGCGCGCGGGCTCCTGCACGGTGCGCCCGAACCGGACCCGCGCCGAGGGCCTGGCGACCGGGCGGGGGTTCGCGCTCCCGCAGTCGGTGATGCGCGGGCGCCTGGACGACTTCGTCCTCGTCGGCGACGAGGACATCCGCCGGGCCCAGTGGTGGGCGCTGAGCGAGGCCCGCACGGTCGCTGAAGGCGCGGGGGCGGCGGCCCTGGCGGGCGCCTACGCCCTGCGCGCCGACCTCAGGGACCTCCGCGTCGCCGTGGTCTGCACCGGTGCCAACGCCGCCCCGGACGAACTCCGCGGACTCCTGGCACCCTGACGGCGACGACGGCGGCATTCTCGGAACCGGGGACCGCTGGAGGGCGGCTCGGCCATGCTCGGATACCTGGGACGGTCGTGCCCAAGCCCCCGAGGCGGTCGATTCTGCTGGAGTGCTGAGACGGGGGCGAGGGGACCAGGGAGGTATCGTGTCGGGCGAATCTGCTGCATCCGTGAACGACCCGCTGATTCCGCAGCCCGCGGCGACGCCTGAAGCGCTACGGGAAGCGGTCGCCGTCCTGGATTCCGAACGGCTTGGCGAGTTCCTCAGTGATCTCGCGCGAGCGAAAGCCGAGTCGCGAAAGACGTCGAGCATGCGCCCCATGCTCGCTTTCTATAACAAGTGGTCGCAGTTTGCCGCTCTCCATCGGTATCCGGCCAGACGAGAGCGCCTGCGGAAGCTGGAAGCGATCGCCGGGAGTGAGCCCGACCCCGTGAAGAACCGCGAGGCGATCAAAGGGATATCCGAGCCTCTCACCGAGGCCGAGTCCGAGGTCAACGGGTGAGCGACTGGGGGTATGGCTTTGAACCTCCTAGCCTGGTGAAAGATCTTCCGCCAGGAGCGCTCGCAGAGGTCGAGCGAAAGGCGGCGGAACTAGCGGAGCTGGGGCTCGACGCAAACCAGGCGGGGGATCCGGCAGGGCGGTACGGAGGACTTCGCAGCCTTGCGCTCGATGACTGCCTTGTGGCATTCCAACGGTTCATGACCCCTCGGACCACAGCGCCCGCTCCTCCGCGTAGTGGCAGGCGGTCAGGTGGCCGGCCGCCCACGGGTCCAGGGGCGGCTCCTCCTCGATGCACCTGGTCTGCTCCGCCGGGGTCAGCGTGTCCGCGAACTTCGGGCACCTCGTGCGGAAGCGGCACCCCGACGGCGGCGACGACGGGCTCGGGACGTCGCCGGTGACCAGGATGCGCTGCCGCCGCCGCTCCTTGCGGGGGTCCGGCAGCGGGATCGCCGAGACCAGGGTCTGGGTGTAGGGGTGCGTCGGCGACGTGAACAGGCGGTCGGCCGGTCCCGACTCCACCACCTTGCCCAGGTACATCACCGCCACCCGGTCGGCGATGTGCCGCACCACCGACAGGTCGTGCGAGACGAACAGGTACGCCAGGCCGAACTCCTCCTGCAGGTCCTCCAGCAGGTTGACGACCCCCGCCTGGATCGACACGTCCAGTGCCGAGACCGGCTCGTCCAGGATCAGCGTGCGCGGGCGCAGCGCCAGCGCGCGGGCGATGCCGATGCGCTGGCGCTGCCCGCCCGAGAACTCGTGCGGGTAGCGCGCCCCGTGCTCCGGTCCCAGCCCCACCGTCCTCAGCAGACGATGCACGTCGGAAGCGCCCCCGCGCTGGCGGTACGACCCGTGGATCCGCAGCGGCTCGGCGACGATCTCGGCGACCGTCATCCTCGGGTCCAGCGACGCGAACGGGTCCTGGAACACGATCTGCATGTCCTGGCGCAGCCTGCGCAGGCGCGCGCGGGGCAGCCCGGCGATGTCGGCGCCCTCGAACTCCACCGTCCCCGCGTCGGGGGTCAGCAGCCGCAGCAGCAGCCGCGCCGTCGTCGACTTGCCGCAGCCCGACTCCCCGACCAGCGCCAGCGTCTCGTGCTCGTGCAGGTCCAGCGACACCCCGCACACCGCGTGCACGTCGCCGATCCGCCGCCGCACCACCCCCTTGGACCGCACCAGGAAGTGCTTGACCAGCCCCTTGGCGCTGAGCAGGGGAGCGGCGCCGTCCGGCGCGGGCGGCGCGGTCGAAGGCGCGGCCCGGTCCGGACGGCCGAACAGCGTGTCCGCGCCGTCCTCCTCCAGGCGCTCGCTGAAGTGGCAGGCGGCGGTCCGGCCCGCGCCCACGGGCCGCAGTGGCGGCTCCTCGGCGGTGCACCGGTCCTCGGCCATCGGGCAGCGCGGCGCGAACGGGCACCCGGGCGGCGGGGCGAGCAGTGTCGGAGGCGCCCCGGAGATCGGCGCCAGCCGCCGGACCCGCTCCTCGTCCAGCCGCGGCCGGCTGCCCAGCAGCCCCAGGGTGTAGGGCATGCGCGGGCGGGAGAAGACCGCGTCCACCGGCCCCTCCTCGACCACCCGCCCGGCGTACATCACCGCCACCCGGTCCACGTGCCCGGCCACCACCCCCAGGTCGTGGGTGATCAGCACCAGCGCGGCCCCCGTGTGCCGCCGCGCCGCCTCCAGCGCCTCCAGCACCTGGGCCTGCACCGTCACGTCCAGCGCGGTCGTCGGCTCGTCGGCGATCATCACGTCCGGGTCGTTGGCCATCGCGATCGCGATCACCACCCGCTGGCGCATGCCGCCCGACAGCTCGTGCGGGTAGCTGCGCACCCGCTCCTGGGGCCGGGGGATGCCCACCGCCCCCAGCAGCTCCACGGCCCGTTCCAGAGCCGTCCGCTCGCTCACCGCCCGGTGCGCGCGCACCGCCTCGGCGATCTGCCGTCCCACCGTGTACACCGGGTTGAGGGAGGTCAGCGGGTCCTGGAAGATCATGGCGATGCGCTCCCCGCGCACCCGGCTCAGCTCCTCGTCGGGCAGGTGCAGCACCTGCTCTCCCAGCACCCGCGCGGCCCCCCCGCACCTCGGCGCCGCGCGGCAGCAGCCCCATCACCGCCAGCGAGGCCACCGACTTGCCCGACCCCGACTCGCCGACGATCCCCAGCGCCTCGCCGCGGTGCACCCGGTAGGACACGCCGCGCACCGCCCGCACCCGCCCGTCCTCGGTGGGGAACGACACGTGCAGGTCCTCGATCTCCAGCACCGGCGCGCCCTCCCGCGCCGGCCGGGACCCCGCCACGGGGTCGGACACCGCTTCCACCGCCGCCTCCTCCGCCGTCATGAGCGCACCATGGCCTGCCGGGGGTCCAGGGCGTCCCGCAGCCCGTCCCCGATGAAGTTGATCACCAGGGCGATCAGCACGATCGCCAGCCCCGGCGGGTAGAAGAGCCAGGGCCGGGTGAAGGCCGCCGTCTTGGCGTGCTGCACCATCAGCCCCAGGCTGACGTCGGGCGCCTGGATCCCGAAGCCCAGGAACGACATCGCCGCCTCGACCAGGATCGCCACCGCGATCAGCAGGGTGGCCGCCACGATGATCGGGCCGGCCGCGTTGGGCAGCAGGTGGCGGAAGACGATGCGGGCGTGCGAGGCGCCCGCGGCCCGCGCCGCCTCCACGAACTCCTGCTCGCGCAGCGACAGCACCACCCCGCGCACCACCCGGGAGATCGGGGTCCAGGCGAACGCGGCGATCACCAGCGCCACCCCGTACCAGGTGGTGCCGCCCCGCACGTTCCCGCCGACGGCGGCCACCACCACCAGCAGCGGCACGATGAGCAGCACGTCGACCGCGCGCATCAGCACCGCGTCCACCCACCCGCGGAAGTACCCGGCCACAGCGCCCCACACCGACCCCACCACGGTGGCCAGCACCGTGACGGTGAAGGCCACCTTCAGGGTCTGCTGCATCCCGCGCATCAGCTGGCCCAGCACGTCGTTCCCGGCGCTGGTGGTGCCGAGCGGGTGCTCTGGGCCGGGCGGCGCGCTGCTGGGGATCTCCCCGGACACGGTGTGGTCCCACGTCCACAGCAGCGGGCCGGCGAAGGCGAACAGCACCAGCGCGGCCAGCGCCGCCAGCCCGGCCATGGCCGGGCGGTGCCGCGCGAAGCGGGCGGCGACGGTGCGCAGCCGGCCGCGCGGCGGGGGCGGGGCGCCGTCCCGGACGGTCTCACTCATAGCGGATCCTCGGGTCGAGCACGCCGTAGAGCAGGTCGGCGGCGAGGTTGGCGAGCACCACCAGCGTCCCGGCCAGCATCAGCCAGCCCATGAGCACGTAGGCGTCGCTGGTGCGGACCGCCTCCACCAGCAGGGTGCCCATGCCCCGCCACTGGAAGACGGTCTCGATGAGCACCGTCCCGGCCAGGATCTCGGCGATGGTCACCGCCGCCACGCTGGTCAGCGGGATGAGCGCGGTGCGCAGCGCGTGGCGGCGCATCACCGTGCGCCGGCGCAGCCCCTTGGCGTGCGCCAGGCGCACGTAGTCGCTGTTGAGCACCTCCAGCATGGCGGTGCGCTGGTAGCGGCTCCAGGCGGCGTAGCCGGTGAGCATCAGCGCCACGGTGGGCAGCACCAGGTGCCCGCCGGCGTCGGCGATCCGCTCCCAGAGACCCATCCCGCGGGTGTCGGCCGCGCTCGCGCCGATCGTGGAGAAGACGGTCGTCCCGAGCTGCCCGTTGGCCCACACCCCCGCCTCCTTGATCAGTGCGCCGAGCCAGAAGGTGGGCATGGCCAGCGCCAGGAAGCCGATGAAGGTCAGCGTGTGGTCCACCACCGAGTACTGGCGCATGGCCGAGACCACGCCGGTGGCCACGGCCAGGCCCAGGGCCAGCAGCACGGCCGCGGCCACCAGCCGCAGGGTCACCCCCATGCGGGCGGCGACCTCGGCGCCCACGTCGAAGGCGGGCCCCTGGACCGAGGGGCCGAACTCGCCCTGCAGCAGCCCGATGTCGCCGTTGCCGCCGATCCCGGTCAGCCACAGCCAGTACCGCTCGTAGGCGGGCCGGTCCAGGTACAGCCGCTCCCGCTCGGCCTGGATCACCTCCTGGGACGGCGGGGGCTGCTGCACCAGCAGGTCGGCCAGCGGGTCGCCGGTGACGTCGATCAGGGCGAAGGAGAACATCGAGGCGGCCAGCAGCACCGGTACGGTCACCAGCAGCCGCCGGATCACGAAGACGAGCACGGGACGCGTCCCTTCCGTGCCGGGCGGTCAGTTCGCCACCGTCCCCCACTCCCCGATGTTGTACGTGGCGCGCAGGCTGTGCTGCCGGTTGTCGCGGATGTTGGTGAAGCCGTCGGTGACGAAGGAGTACCGCGGCTCGTCGGCCAGCGGCAGCACGTAGGCCTGGTCCACCACCAGGCGCCCGGCGTCGTTGGCGTACTCGGCGGCCTCCTCCAGCGTCGTGGCGGTGCCCATCCGGTCCAGCGCCTCGTCGACCTCGGGCACGTCCAGCCCGCCGAAGTTGCTGCCGGACCCGCTGTGCCACTGCTGGCCGGGGTTGATCAGGAACCAGGGCGAGGTGCTCCAGCCGAACTGGACGATGTCGTAGTCCTGGTCGCCCAGCACCCCGCCCAGGTCGTTGATGGCCTCGATCTCGGTGGCCACGCCGATCTCCTCCAGGTGGGACTGGATGATCTGCAGCGAATCCTGGCGCACCTGGTCGGCGGTGGCGCGCAGGCGGAAGGGGCCGACCTGCTCGCCGTCGCGCTCCAGCGTCCCGTCGACGATCGCGTACCCGGCCTCCTCCAGGATCCGCGCGGCCTCCTCGGCGTCCCCGGTGCCCTGCGGCGAGTCGCCGAACAGGTCCTCATGGTGGGGGCTGTCGGCGGCGAAGGTGTGGTTGGTCTTGCGCTGGACCTCGGGGTAGGCGGTGCCGTAGCTGCGCTCGACGATCTCCTGGGCGTCGATGGCGGTGAAGACCGCCCGCCGCAGCTCCACGTCCTGCAGCCACTCGTTCTCGGTGTTCAGGTCGATGTGCTCCCAGCTGGCGCCGGGTCCCACGTCCACCGACACCTCGGGCATGCCGCGCAGCTGCTCGATCACGTCGTCGTTGATCTTGGCCGGGTTGCCGCCGTCGATCTCGCCGTTGGTCAGCGCCGGCACCCAGCTGTTCTCGTTGTCGTTGAACTGCACGATGACGGTGTCGAGGGTGGGCTGCGCCTCGCCGTACCAGTTCTCGTTGGGCTCCATGATGACCTGGGTCTCCAGGTCGCCCTCGACGATGGTGTAGGGGCCGCCGGAGTACTCGGGCACGGTCTCGTTGAGCCACTCGAAGTAGGCGCCCACGTCGGCGGGCTCGTCCAGGTCGTAGCCCTGCTCCTCGGCCAGGTGGGCGGGCAGTATGCCGCCGGCGATCTGGTGCGCGTCGAGGAAGCCCCGCCACTCGGGGTTGGCGCGCCCGTCCTTGAGGGTGAACGTGACGGTCTTGCCGTCCTCGGAGGCCTCCATCTCCTCCACGTCGTCGTAGATGCCGGGCTGGCGGGAGCGGCAGCCCTCGCACCAGCCCTCCTCGTCGCTGGTGGACATCTTGACGGTGGCGATGGCGTCGTCGGCCCCGATGGGGGTGCCGTCGTCCCATTCGGCGCCGTCGGCGAAGGTGAAGGAGAAGGTGAAGGGGTCCTCCGAGACCAGCTCGGGCTCTTCGGCGAGCAGGTCCATGTTGAACTCGTAGGTCTCGCCGTCGGGCGCCCACTGCCCGGTGCTCGGCACGATCCCGGAGAGCATCTGCAGGGTGTAGACGCTGCCCCCCTCGGGGGAGACGGTGGTCCAGGCGCCGGGGAAGTCGCTGACCACCCAGGTGATCTCGCCGCCGTCGGCCCGCTCGCCGGAGTTGCAGGTGTTGGGATCGCTCTCGCACTCCTCCCACACGCCTCCGGCTCCGGTCCCGCCGCCGCCTCCGCCGCCGGTGCACCCGGCCGCGGCCAGGGCCAGCGCGGCCGCCACCGCCGCCGGGCCGGTGAGTCTCGATCTGTTGCGCACGTTGGCCATCCTTCTCCTCGCCGGTTCTGCACCCGGGGGGCGGTGCGCCGGTCCGGGCGGGGTGATTACCGACAGCACACCATCGGGGGCGCCGGCGGGATAAGACCGTGGACGCGATTCGTGACGAATCTGAAACCGCATTCTTCGTGAAATGTTCTGACTGGGGGAGGGGTGCGGTGATCCATTGTTCCTGCTGGTGGGCAGGGGATTGCTGGTGCCTGGAGAGGGAAATGGAGGCACCTGTTTCCATTCATGGGAAGCGTGGAGCGAAGGGAGAGGGGATTCCTCTGGCGGCGGTGGTGCCCTTGGGAATAGGAAAAGGGCGGGCGCGTTGCGCGCCCGCCCTCTGGAAGGGGCGGAGCCGGGGGCCGGTTTCCGGCCCGGGCCGCCGGGTCAGCCGTCCGCGTGCGGCCCCTTGCCGTTCCCGCCCTTGCCGAGGCCGTTGCCGTTCCCGGGGCCGTGGCAGGCGTGCTTCCCCTTGCCCGTGCCCGGCTTTCCGTAGAAGCGCCTCTGCTCCGCGCGGTCGGTCTCCGTGTCGCCGCTCAGCGGGCGGAACCGCAGCACCTGCGGGTCGTGGTCGCTGGCCTGGTCGTGGAACTCGGCGTTGGTCCGCACGATCGCGTAGCACAGTCGGTCGGCTGCCTCCCCGCTGACCAGCATGTGGTCGAGCGACTGCGCATTGCCGTCGTAGACGTAGTTGTAGCGCTCTTCGGCGGGCAGGTCCTCCATCGGGTTGTGCAGGGCGCCGCCGTCGGTGAGCGTGCCCAGCGTCTCGGAGAACCAGAAGTCGTTCAGGTCGCCCACGACCAGGACGTTGGCGTCGGGGCGGGCCTCCTGGAGGTCGTCGACGAACCCGCGGACCAGGGCGGCCTGTGCGTGGCGCTGCACCTCCGAGGAGCGCTCGGGCGGCTGCGCGGTCCCGTGCAGCGCCTCGTCCCCGCCCTTGGACGCGAAGTGGTTGGTCACCACGAACACCGGGCGCCCCTGGAAGGAGAACTCGCCCACCAGCGGCTTGCGGCTGTCCTCCCAGGCCGGGTCCTTGGGGGCGATCCGGCCGGGGGACACGCTCAGGTGCGTCCCGGAGCCCTCGCCGACCACCTCGACCGGGGTGGTGGCGTCGCCGCCCGGGCGGTCGGTGAACGACACCCGCTCGGGGTCGTACAGCAGCGCGTTGCGGATGTTGCCGCCCGGCTGCCCGCCGTCGCGCCCGTCCTCGGGGTCGATCTGTCGCCACGCGTAGGAGGGGCCGCCGGCCTCCTCGACCGCCGCGGTCAGGCGGTCCAGGGTCCGCTCGGGCGATACGGTGCCGTCGTCTTCGGGGCCGGAGTCGTCCTGGACCTCCTCCAGCGCCACGATCGCGGGCGCCGCCAGCCCGTCGGCGACCCCCTCGGCGAGCCGGTCGAACACGGCCTGATCGTCCCGGGCCGACAGGTTCTCCAGGTTGTAGGTGGCGACCGACAGCTCCCCCTTCCGCGCGGGATCGGCGGAGGTGCGCTCCAGGCCGTTGTCCACGTGCTCGCCCAGCTCACTCGCCTTGAGGACGTAGCCGCCGAACCGGGTGTAGTACAGCGGCCCCTGCGTGGTCCCGGCGAGCTCGTCGCCGGTGTCCACCTCGGGGAAGGGGCGCTCGGAGAAGGGGATGAGCGACTCGATCTTGAGCCTGCCGGAGTTGGGGTCGCCGTAGCCGTTGTAGACCGTCCCGCCCCGGGGCGAGGCGTTCTGTCCGGGCTCGGTGGTCACCCACAGCCCGTTGTAGTCGTCGGTCGGCGCCACGGTGCGGGCGTCCTCCACGCGCACCACCATGTGCTCGCGGGACTCCCAGTAGTCCAATGCGAACGCACCGGGCTCCAGCTCGTATCCGCTGATGTCCTCGCCTTCGGGGGCGTAGTCGTCGGGGACCGTGCCCGGCTCCAGCGCGACCGGGTCCGGCACCTCGGCCCGGCGGGACACCTCCCAGGAGGCGTCGGCCAGCTGGGTCACGGTCTGCAGCCCGTCGCCGGGGGAGTACTCCTGCACCCGCCCGTCCACGGCGACCCGGTCACCGGGACCGACGTCGGGCGTGGTGCCCGCGGTGTAGACGAACAGGGCCTCGCTGGTGCGGGGGTCGCCGTCGCCCCGGGGGTCCTGGAACCAGAACCCGCGGGCCGAGCCGAAGGCGTTCACCGCGGTCACGACGCCGGTGACGCCCGCGACCTCGCGGCCGTCGTAGGGGGAGAGGCGGGTGGTGCCCTGGACGTCGTGGATGCGCGGGGCCTCGTCGGCCCGGGCGGCGGTGCAGGCGGTGGCCGCGAGCGCGGCGGAGAGCACCGCCGCGCCCAGGACCGAGGGGAATCGGGGCAGGAGGGGTGTGCGGGGTGTGGGGGCCACTCCGATCGGCCTTTCCGGATCGCGGGAAGAGGGTCCGATGATGCCGGAGGCCCGTTACCGCTGGGAAGACCCCCGGTGAACGGCGGCGGCCGCGTCCGGGGAGTCCGGAACGGGCGGCCGTGAAGCGGAGGGGCCGGGCCCGGGGGAGGCGGGCCCGGCCGGTTCCGGAAAGGAACGGGAACGGATCAGGCGGGCTCGAAGACCCACTTCTGGAGGGCGCCGTCCTCCCACGGCGGCAGATTCAACCGGCTTCCCTCCGTGTCGCCGGCGAGCGAGAGGGACTGGTCGGCGAACGGATTGCGGATCCGGAACAGGTCCGGCCCGGCCGGTTCGATCGACCAGGGCATGGGAAGCGGTTGGACGGCCGCTTCGAGCGGTTGTCGGCGGCCGAATCCGATTCCGACATAGACCGCGCCCAGTACGCTCCTCAGGCGGAACTCGTTCACCTCGTTCACCCCGTCGACGTTCCTGACCTCCCATTTCTGGTTGTCGCCCCGGTGCGGGCCCCGGCCGATCAACGGAGTGGCGGGCCGGGTTCCGCCGCCGGACAGGTCTATGGAGAGGTCGGCGCCCGCGCACGAGATCAGGTAGACGCCGTCGGGAATGAGCGGTGGCATCTCCACTCCGTCGGAAAATCGGGTTGGAAGGCCCCTGAGGGGTCAATGAAGACTCTCTCAAAAACGGGCCGCCGTCACCCGGCGGTTTTCGCGGGGATTTCGAACCCCCAGCTCTCGGGCCTGTCCTCATCCGGCCACGTATCGGGAGCCGAATTCCTCTCGAATTCGAGAGGTCGGATTTTCGATGACCGTGCGGGGGCCGTGCGGCGGGAGCGGCGCAGGGGCTCCGCGGCCCCCTCGGGGCGGTCGGCGGAACGGCTGCGCGGCGCCGGGGCCATGGTGCACCATGGGCTGCGTGGACGCCCGACACGTCGCGCAGCTGCGCGACCTCCTCGCTTCGACGCCCTGGGTGGAGCGCGCCGAGGACTTCGCGCGCGCCCTGCGCCGCACCAACGCCCCCGACGGGCTGATGCTGCTGGGCACCCCGGAGGACGAGCCGTGGCACCTGGCGGCGCACCTCGACGACGAGGCGCGCTATGCCGGGATCCCGCAGCTCTCGCCCTCGCTGGTGCGGTGGCAGCCGCCGCCGGACGCGCCCGCGCACCTGCGCATCGGCCTGGAGCGGCTGGAGGACGCCCGGCGCGGGCACACCCTGTTCGTCGTCAACGACGCCCCCGAGGCGCCGGTGCCGCTGCTGGAGCGGGTCGACGACGCCCGCCGCTCCGGGGCCACCGTGCTCTCCCTGGACCAGGGCGACCCCGAGCTCACCGCGATCGCCCACGACGCCATAAGCCTGCGGCCCAAGGCGGCGCCGCTGTCCTTCGACGGCATGCAGCACCTGGTCTCCAGCGCGGCGGGGCAGGCCGAGGAGGCGCGCAAAGGCGGTCTGCGCGACCGGATCTCGCGCTTCCTCGACCTGGTCAGCGGGCCGCGCCCGGTCGACTGAGCGGGGCGCGCCCGGCTCGGTCGGGTCGGCCGACGGGGCCGGCACGGCTGGCGCGGTCGGGACGCGGCCCCGCTGCGGACGCGGTCCGCGCGGCCCCCTCCAGTGCCCTCAGTGCCCTTCCTGCTCCCAGGGGTCGTCGTCGGCGTCCCAGGCCTCGTTGCGCTCGGAGACCGTGCGCAGCGCCCCGGCGGCCGACTCCTCGTCGGCATAGGGGCCCAGGCGGAACTTGTTCGGGCAGCCCGCGCCCTTCTCCACCCGGTCGTGTTTCAGGCAGTACCACCAGCGCTGGTCTTCGGGCAGGTCCATCGGGTTGCCGGCCATCTCTGTCGCTCCCTCTGCGCCGTCGTCCCGGGTGCGCGCCGCACCGGGCGCCCGGAGCGGCGCGCACCCGCCTCTTACCCTCGTCACGTGCGGTGCCACACACCGGCGCCGCGCCCCTGTGCGCGAGCCGGTACGGGGGGGCGTCGCGGGTAGACTCCCACGACATGACCACACCGCTTGTTCCCGGGCGAATCTCGCCGCAGCGCTCCGTCCCCTCCACCATCGAGCGGCCGGAGTACGTCGGCAGGAAACGCCCGGTCGAAGGGGTGCTGGGGGACGTGCAGACCCCCGAGACCATCGAGGCCATGCGCGAGGCCGGGCGGATCGCCGCCCAGGCCCTGCAGGAGGTCGGCAAGCACATCGTCCCGGGCGTCACCACCGACGAGCTCGACCGGATCGGCCACGAGTTCCTGCTGGACCACGGGGCCTACCCCAGCACGCTCGGCTACAAGGGCTACCCCAAGTCCCTGTGCTCCTCCCTCAACGAGGTCATCTGCCACGGCATCCCCGACGACACCGTGGTCAAGGACGGCGACATCGTCAACATCGACATCACCGCCTACAAGAACGGCGTGCACGGGGACACCAACGCCACCTTCATCGCGGGCGAGGCCACCGAGGAGCACCGGTTGCTCGTCGAGCGCACCGAGGAGGCCACCCGGCGCGCCATCAAGGCCTGCCGCCCGGGCCGCCAGATCAACGTCGTCGGCCGCGTCATCGAGTCCTACGCCAAGCGCTTCGGCTACGGCGTGGTGCGCGACTTCACCGGCCACGGCGTGGGCCCGGAGTTCCACTCGGGCCTGGTGATCCCGCACTACGACGACCCGCGCGCCGACACCGTCATGGTCCCCGGGATGACCTTCACCATCGAGCCGATGATCACCCTGGGCACCATCGACTACGACCTGTGGGACGACGGCTGGACCGCGGTCACCGCCGACCGCAAGTGGACCGCCCAGTTCGAGCACACCCTGGTGATCACCGAGGGCGGCGCCGAGATCCTCACCCTGCCCTGACGCGCCCCCGCCCCTGTGGGGGAGGAGAGGAAACGGGCCGAGGCCCTCGACGGCGATCACGTGCGGGCGCTTCCCGCAGGACCGCGCCCGCACGACGGGGGACGCGTCTCCAGACCGGGCCCGGCCCCGACCCCCGGCGCACGCCCTTCGGCCGCCGATCTGCGCGAGGCCTGGCTCCCCACGGGACGCCCGGGATAGGGTCGCCCTCGTGAGGGTGCTGATCTCCGCCGACATGGAAGGCGCCACCGGCGTCACCTGGCCCGCCGACGTCGAGCCCGGCACCGAGCAGTGGCAGCGCTGCCGGTCGTTGTTCACCTCCGACGTGAACGCCGCCATCGCCGGGCTGCACGCTGGCGGCGCCACGTCGGTCCTGGTCAACGAGGCCCACGCCACCATGCGCAACCTGCTGCTGGAGCGTCTGGACGAGCGGGCCGAGATGCTCACCGGCCGGCACAAGGACCTGTCCATGGTGGAGGGGGTCCAGCGCGGCGACGTCGACGCCGTCGCGTTCGTGGGCTACCACTGCGGCGCCGGGGAGGAGGGCGTGCTCGCCCACACCTACCTGCCCAACTCCATCACCGGGGTGTGGCTGGACGGCGAGCCGGCGAGCGAGGGGCGGCTCAACTCCTTCGTGTGCGCCGAGTACGGCGCCCCCGTCGTCCTGGTCACCGGCGACGACAAGGCCTGCGAGGACGCCGCACGCTACGCGCCGCAGGCCCGTACGGCCGCGGTCAAGGACCACGTCTCCCGCTACGCCGCGGTCTGCCGCCCGCCCGGGCGCACCCACGCCGCCATCGCCGAGGCCGCGCAGGACGCCATGGCCCTGGCCGGGCGCACCGAGCCGGTCCGGCACGGGCCGCTCACCGTCGAGGTGGAGGTCGACGCCGAGCACCTGGCCGGCGCCGCCGCCGTGGTCCCCGGCGTGGAGCGCGTCGGCGCCCTGCGCGTCCGCTCCACCTCGCCCACCGCCTATGACATGATCCGCTGCTTCAAGGCGGTCGCCACCCTCATCTCCAATGCGGTCGAGAACCGCTACGGGTGACGCTGCCCGGCCAGGCGAGACGAACGAGAAGGGCGCGCGTGCGCGTGGAAGACTTCGCCACCGCCGACGAGGAAGTCGTGCGGTTCACCTCTGAACTGATCCGGATCGACACCACCAACCGCGGGGGAGGCGACGGCGACGAGCGGCGGGCCGCCGAGTACGTCGCCGAACGGTTGGGCGAGGCCGGTCTGGAGCCGCGGCTGCTGGAGTCGGCGCCGCGCCGCTCCAACGTGGTCGCCCGCATCCCGGGCACCGACCCCGCGGCCCCCGCGCTGCTGGTCCACGGCCACCTGGACGTGGTCCCCGCCGACCCGGCGATGTGGAGCACCCACCCCTTCTCCGGGGAGGTGCGCGAGGGCGTGGTGTGGGGACGCGGCGCCATCGACATGAAGAACGCGGTGGCCATGGCCGTGGCCGTCGCCCGGCACTGGGCCCGCACCGGCCGCCGCCCGCGCCGCGACACCGTGCTCGCCTTCACCGCCGACGAGGAGGCCAGCGCCGCCTACGGCGCCCAGTGGCTGGTGCGCACCCACCCCGAGCTGTTCGCCGGGTGCACCGAGGCCGTCGGCGAGTCCGGCGGGCACACCGAGCACGTGCGCGCCCCGGACGGGCGCACGGTGCGGCTGTACCCGGTGGCCGCGGGCGAGCGGGGCACGGCCTGGCTGCGGCTGTGGGCCTCGGGCACCGCCGGCCACGGCTCGCGCCCCAACAGCGACAACGCGGTGCAGGCGGTGGCCGCCGCCGTCGCCCGGATCGGCGAGCACCGCTGGCCGCACCGGCTCACCCCGCTCACCCGGGCGGCGATCACCGAGATCGGCGCTGCGGTGGGCGTCAAGGCGGACCTGGACGCCCCCGGCTTCGACCCCGACCGGGACCTGCCCGGGGTGCTGGACCGCCTGGGCGAGGCCGCCGCCCTGGTGCGCGGCACGGTGCGGGAGAGCGCCAACCCCACCATGCTGAACGCCGGGTACAAGGTGAACGTCATCCCCTCCGACGCGGGGGCCGGGGTCGACGGGCGGGTGCTGCCCGGAGGGCGGGAGTCCTTCGAGGCGGCCATGGACGAGCTGACCGGCCCGCGGGTGGGCTGGGAGTACGAGCACAGCTCCCCGGCGCTGGAGTCCCCGGTCGAGGCGCCGGTCTTCGCCGCCATGCGCGCGGCGCTGCTGGCCTTCGACCCCTCCGGCCACGTGGTGCCGGTGTGCATGGCCGGGGGCACCGACGCCAAGCAGTTCTCCGAGCTGGGCATCGCCGGGTACGGCTTCACGCCGCTGCTGATGCCCCCGGGGCTGGACCGCGACGCCATGTTCCACGGCGTGGACGAGCGCGTGCCGGTGGAGGCGCTCCGCTTCGGCGTCCGGGTCCTGGACCGCTTCCTCTCGACGGTGGAATAGCGGCCCGGCCCTCGGCGGCCGGGCGGTGACGAACAGAAAGGCACGGGTGACCATGCCCCACCTGCCCTACGGTTCCTGGCCCTCGCCGGTCGGCGCGGACGCCGTGGCCCGGCACGACGGCGCCCCGGGGTGGCCGTGCGCCGTCGGCCAGGAGGTGTGGTGGACCGAGCCGCGCCCCGAGGAGGGCGGACGGACCGCGCTGTGCCGCACCCGGCTGGACGAGCCCGAGGACGGGGTGCAGGAGGTGCTGGCCGCCCCGTGGAACGCCCGGACCCGGGTGCACGAGTACGGCGGGCGCCCCTACCTGGTGCTCGACCGCGCCGAGGCGGGTACCGCCGCGGTGTTCAGCGAGTTCACCGACCAGCGGCTGTACCTGTTCTTCCCGGGCCAGGTGCAGGCGCCCTCGCCCCTGACCCCCGAGCCGCCCGAGCCCTCCTCGCTGCGCTACGCCGAGCCGGTGGAGGGGCCGCCCGGGCGGGACGAGGTGTGGTGCATCCGCGAGGAGCACACCGGGCCCGCCCCCACGGACGTGCGCCGGGCGCTGGTGGCGGTGCCGATGGACGGATCGGCGGCCCGGGACCCCGGCCGGGTGCGGGTGGTCGCCGAGGGGCGCCGCTTCCTCGCCTGCCCCCGCGTCTCCCCGGACGGTCGGCGCCTGTCCTGGATCGGGTGGGACCACCCGGACATGCCCTGGGACTCCACCTACCTGTCGGTCGCCGCGATCGGACCGGACGGGACCGTCTCGGGTCCGCGCGACGTGGCCGGCGGGCCGGGGGACTCGGTGGTGCAGGCCGAGTGGGGCGACGAGGAGACGCTGTTCTGCGTGTCGGACGCCTCGGGCTGGTGGAACCCCTACCAGATCTCGATCGCGCGCGACGGCGGCGCGGCCCGGGCGCCGGTCGCCCTGGCCCCCTCCCAGGAGGAGTACGGCGGGCCGCTGTGGACGCTGGGGCAGCGGTGGATCCTGCCGATGCGGAGCGGCCTCATCGCGGCCGTGCACGGCACCGGCTCGTCCCGGCTGTCGCTGCTGTGCCCGGACTCCGGGGCGCTCACCGACATCGCCACCCCGCACACCGAGTGGTCGGGGCGGCTGTGCCCGGCCGGGACCGCCGGGGAGGTGGTCGTGGGTGTGGCCGCCTCGCCCGACCTGCCCGCCCAGGTGGTGGCGGTGGTCGCCGCCGACGGGTCGTGGCGCGCGCTGAGCCGCCGGTCGGGGGACGACCCGGAGGTGCGGCACGGGTACGCGCCGCGGGCCGAGCGGCGGGTGTTCAGCGGCCCCGGCGGGCGCGAGGTGCACGCCATCGTCCACCCCCCGCACAACCCCCGCGCCCAGGGGCCCGAGGGGGAGCCGCCGCCGTTCGCGGTGTGGGCGCACGGCGGCCCCACCGGCCGGTCGACCACCGCCCAGGACGCCGAGGTCGCCTTCTTCACCAGCCGCGGCATCGGGGTGGTGCAGGTCGACTACGGCGGCTCCACCGGGTACGGGCGCGCCTACCGGGAGCGGCTGCGCGGCCGGTGGGGCGTGGTCGACGTGGAGGACTGCGCGGCGGTGGCCCGGGCGCTGGCCGCCGAGGGCACGGCCGACGCGGACCGGTTGGCGATCCGCGGCGGCAGCGCCGGCGGGTGGACCGCCGCGGCGGCGCTGGCCTCGGACCACGTGTTCGCCTGCGGGGTGATCCAGTACCCGATCGTGGACCTGGTCGGGTGGCGGACCGGCGAGACGCACGACTTCGAGTCGCAGTACCTGGAGAGCCTGGTGGGGCCCTGGCCCGAGGAACGGGAGCGCTACATCGAGCGGTCCCCGGTCAACCGGGCCGACGCCGTCACCGCGCCGTTCGTGCTGATGCAGGGAGACGAGGACGAGATCTGCCCGCCGGTGCAGGCGCGGCGGCTGCTGGAGCGGGTGCGCGGGCGCGGGGTGCCCCACGCCTACCTGGAGTTCGCCGGGGAGCAGCACGGCTTCCGCAAGGCCGAGACCATCCGTGTCGCGCTGGAGGCGGAGCTGGCGCTGTACGCGCAGGTGTTCGGGTTCGACGCCGACGTCCCGGCGCTGGACCTGCGGCCGTGAGCGCGCGGCGGCCCCCGCGGCTGCACGCGGGCGAAAAGGTGGCGGTGGTCGCGCCGTGCAGCCCCGCCCCGGAGGAGGAGCTGGCGGCGGCGCTTCCGGTGATCGAGGCCTGGGGCGTCCGGGCGGAGGTGCGCCCGCACGTCCGCGACCGGCACCCGGAGCTGCCCTACCTGGCCGGAACCGACGCCGACCGGGCGAGGGACCTGCAGGAGGCGCTGCTGGCGCCCGGCGTCGCGGCGGTGCTGTGCCTGCGGGGCGGCGACGGGGCGCACCGCATGCTGGACCTGCTCGACTACGGGGCGCTGCGCGGGGCGCCGCCCAAGGCGTTCATCGGATTCAGCGACGTGACCGCGCTGCACGAGGCGTTCGCGGTGGAGCTGGACCGGGTCACGGTGCACGGCCCGGTGGGGGCGTACTTCGGCCGTGACCCCGAAGCGGTGGAGGACCTGCGCGCGATCCTGTTCGAGCCGGAGTCGCGGATGCGGATCGCCCCTCAAGGGGTGCGCACCCTCGTGGGGGGGAGGGCCCACGGGCGGTTGATGGGGGGCAACCTCAGCGTCCTGGCCGACAGCATCGCCACGCCGCATTTCCGCCGTTCGGCGGAGGGGGGACTCCTGCTGCTGGAGGACGTCGACGAGGACGCCTCCCGGATGGACCGGATGGTCACCCAGCTGCTGCGGAGCGGCTGGCTGGACGGGGTCGCCGGCGTCCTTCTGGGGTCGTGGGGCAAGTGCACGCCCGATGAGGAGACGATCCGGCTGATGATGCGGGACAGGTTGGCCCCCTTGGGCGTCCCGGTCGCGGACGGCTTCGGCTTCGGACACATTCCCGCCCAGACGACGGTCCCCCTCGGAGCCACCGCGACCCTGGACGCGGACGAGGGAACCCTGACCCTCGACGAGCCCGCCCTCCTCTAGGAGCGGGCCGGCTCTAGGGGAGGGACCTCCTCCCTCAGGCGGACCGGGGGTGCCCGCGGTCCGGACGGCGTGCGGTTCGTGGATCGTGCGGGGCGCGGTTCGTGCGGGGTGTGGTTCGTGCGGGGCGCGGTTCGTGCCGCCCGACGGCGACAGCCCGGCAGGCGCCCCACTCGCGGGCCCCGGCCAAGTCCCGGCGTCCCGGCGGTACCGGCGATGAGCGGCGACGACGGCCGGCAGGTACCCCGCTCCGGCCTGCTCGTCAGGCGGCGGGGCCCTTCGGCGCAGGGAGGGAGACGGCAACGACCAGGCGCGGCGGTTCCCCGGCCCTGCTTGGCGGGTGGCGGGGCTCTTCGGTGCCAAGGGGAGGGCGGCGACGACGAAGCGGGGCGGTTCCCCAGTGCCTCCGGTCGTCCGCCGGGCCTCTCGCGGTCCGGGAACAGCGGCAACGACGGGACCGGCAGGTGCCCCGCTCCGGCCTGCTTGCCGAGCGGCAGGCCCCCTAAGTGCCAGGGGGCGGCGACGGCGCAGCCGGTGCCCGGCTCACGGGCCCCGGCCGGGCGCCGGGCCGCCGCGGTGCCAGGAGAGGCGGTGATAAGGGGGCGGTTGCCCGGTACTGGTGGTCGGCCGCCCGGTGGATTGCCTCCTGGAAGGGCCCTTCTTTTTCGCGTTCCGGGCATACCGGGCATGCCAGGCGCTGCTTAGACATCGTGAGTGGTGATATCGCCATCCAATTGCACATTGCGTGGCGATATCACCACTCACGATGAAGAACAGGCCCCTCTGGGCTAGTCTCCAGCGGACACAGCCCGCCAAGTGCCCCGTTTGTCCGGATTAGAAGGGGATGAGGGTCCCGCGCACGCCCGGAGCAGCCCCGTGGGCCGGGCGGGCGTGCGGTGGCGGCCAGGCCAGAACCGGATTCGGTGCCCGACACCCCTTCTACCGGAACACTGGAGCCGATTGCGGCACTCTCGGACACTCTGGGTAGCCGGAGGTGGGCCGATACCGGCGCGAGGCTCAACACGGGCGGACGCCCCACCCCTCCTCTGCCGCCTCCTCCCTGTCGACGGACGGACAAGTAGGGGCAATACGGGCACTGCGATACCGAACCCCGTTCTGGTCTGGCCGGGATCGCACCCGGGAGCCGCCGCGGGGCGTCGATCAGCACGCTCCCGCTCTCCCTGAGCTGTGACGGTGCGTATTCTCCCAGGTCAGAATGGTGCCTCTGCTCGAAGGGGTGCCTGATGCGGGCGCGGGCGGGGCACCGCGAGCGCGGGCGGGCGACGCCCGGCCCCACCGCGCACCTGCCCCGGACCGCGAGGGGCCCGCCGGACGACCGGGGCGCCCGGGGAACCGCCCCTGCTTCGTCGCCGCCGCCTTCCCCCTGGCCCCGCGGCGGCCCGCCGCCCGGCCGGGGCCCGTGAGCGGGGCACCGGCTGCGCCGTCGCCGCCATCTCCCCGGACCACCGATCACCCGGCGGCCGACCGTCGACCTCGGGGGACCGCTTCCCACTTGTCGTTGCTGCTCATCTCCCTGAACTGAAGGGTCCCACCGCACGGCAGGCGGCCCGGAGCGGGGTACCTGCCGTGCCGTCGTTACCGCTGTTCCCGGGCCGCGAGAGGCCCGGCGGCCGAAAAGCAGGGCCGGGGAACCGGCCCGCTTCGTCGTCGCCCCCTTCCCCCGTCTCCAGGGGCCCGCCGCCGGCAGGCAGCCTTGATCAAGATGTCGGCGCCCGGGGCGGGCAGGGCGGGCTCCACCTCCTATCGACCGGTGTCGGCCGTTCGGGACCGACTTTGGTATTGATCTGATTCCGAACTTACGGCCGATGTGCTCTCACCTTCGCGAGTCCATACTCGAATCACACGATCGGGCCGCGAGGGGGAGGAGCTCGACGATGACCGCGATCCACATGCAGAGGGCGCCGGCAGGCGCCGCGCGGGTGGTCGGCGGCGCCCGGTGGGGCGTCAAGGCGCGCTCGGTGGCGGCGGGACTGTTCTGGTCCCTCTTCGACGCCGAACGGGTCCTTCCGGAGGCCGAACCGGCCGAGGTCCGCTGGCGGCTGATCGAGCTGGGACTGCTCGACCCGTGCGCGCCACCCGCGGCCCGCCCCGAAGCCCTGGCCCGCTTCCAGGACGCGGTCGGCCTGCCGCGGACCGGCCGCGCCGACGGCCGCACCGTCTCCGCCCTGGCGGCGGCCGCCGCCCACCGCCTGCACATGCGCGAGCTCGGGCTGGAGGGGCTGGAGCCGCGCGTCTTCACCGCCTGACGGCGTGTCCCCGCCCGGGCGGCGGAGCCGTGCGGGTGGGATGATTCCTGTCATGGCTGATCAGACATCCCCACACGACACCCCCGACGTCTCGGGCCTGGTCGTCGCCGTCCTCGGCGGGACCGGCGACCAGGGCCGGGGTCTGGCCCGGCGGCTGGCCCTGGCCGGAACCGAGGTCGTCATCGGCTCGCGCAGCGCCGAGCGGGCGCAGGGCGCCGCCGACGGTCTGGGCGCCGACCTTCCGGTCCGCGGCCTGGACAACGCCGGCGCCGCCGCCGCTGCCGACGTCGTGATCGTCGCGGTGCCCTGGGCGGGCCACCGCGAGCTGCTGGCCTCCCTGGAGGAGGAGCTGGCCGGGAAGATCGTCGTGGACTGCGTCAACCCGCTCGGCTTCGACAAGAAGGGGCCCTACGCGCTGCCGGTGGAGGAGGGCAGCGCCGCCCAGCAGGCCGAGGCGGTGCTGCCGCGCAGCCGGGTGACGGCCGCCTTCCACCACGTGTCCGCGTCGCTGCTGCTGGACCCGGAGGTCGAGGAGGTCGACCTGGACGTGCTGGTCCTCGGGGACGACCGGGAGGCCACCGACACCGTCCGGGCGCTGGCCGGGCTCATCTCGGGGGTGCGCGGCATCTACGGCGGCCGGCTGCGCAACGCGCACCAGGTGGAGGCGTTCACCGCCAACCTGATCGCGATCAACCGCCGCTACAAGGCCCACGCAGGCCTGCGCATCACCGACGTGTGAGGGCCTCAGGGATCGGCGGTCGACAGGGGTGAATTCACCACTCCGAGCCGCCGACAGTGGTGGTTCCCCTATCGACGGCTGTAGGGGAATCGTCCGTCCTGAGAGGCGGGCTCCTCGCGACTCCCGAGAAGCCCGTTGCCGGGCCTTTCGGGAGTCGTGGGGGCGGTCGTCGGCCCGGCAGGGGCCGAGGGCGACCGGCGAGCCTGCGATCGCGCGCCCGCGAAGCCCACGGCCTGCCGATCGGTGCTGAGGGCGATCGGTGCTGAGGGGCGGTCGACGCAGGCCTCGGCAAAGGAGGCCGCCCGCATGTTCGGCACGTCCGTCGTCCAGGCGCGTTTCCGGATTGCGGGGCGCAATCGTGTGAAGGGGCGTGGAGCTTTCGGCCGCGTCCTTGTGAGCGGTGCGACCGCTGCGGCGCGATCGGCGTCCCCGCCCCGAGTCCGCGCCCCCTTCCTTGTCGTTGATCTCGGGGGAGTCGGTGCGGGCGGCAGGCAGTGCCCCCGGGGGCGGCCGGGGTCCGGAGGGTTCCACCACGCCGGCGGACACGACCGAACGGCGGATCTCGTCGGGGCGCGTGGGCGCGAATGCAGTTCATCGATGTTCCCTCTGACCGGGGGCGGGGCCGGGGCGAGCGCTGCCGCATCCGGCCTGTCGGGGTAGAGTCCCGTCCATGGGGGCACCCGAAAGCCAAGGACGCTACGGAAAGAACCGGTACGTCCAATGCGACAAGTGCTGGACGGTCATCGACCGGGAGAAGTACACCTACCGGAGGTTCTGGATGGCTTGCCCCCGCTGCCGATCCATGATCGGCCTTCCCGACCGCGACCTCATCGGGAGCCGAGGCGACCGCATCGACCAGGAGAACTGTCGCCACTGCGGCACCATGAAGGAGATCGGCCAGACCTGCCCCGGCTGCGGTAAGCGGTAGCCGGTCCCCGGGCGGTGGTCCCCACACGCCGCCCTGCTCCTCCGCCGACCCCGGCGCCCGCTCGCCGGAGGCCGACCTCCGGGGCGAGTGCGCCGCCGCGTTCGTCGGCGACGACGCCGCACACATCGCGGGCATGCCGTCCGGGCCTGCCCCGAGGAGCACGCTCGCCGACCACCTCGCGGGTGGTGGGCCCTATCGGGGTCAAGTGGCCGATTGCGGTGGGTTTCTGTGCGAGTGCCCTTCGTGCGGCGGCCGAATGTCCTGCGAGCTGCGCATTTCCACACGGGTCGAAGTTCTTTGCCCTCGCGGGGGCCGGGTGCCTAGCTTTGGGGCGCTCGCGTGAAGCGATTCACCGGTCGATGAAAGGGAACCCCTCATGCGCATATCGCGTATTTCCCGTTGGGCCGTCGCCGTGGCCGCCCCCGCCATGGCATTGGGCCTGCTCTCCGCCCCCGCCGCCGCCGAAGAGGAACCGGAAGCCCGGCTCGTGGACATCCCCCCGATGGTGACGGCCGCGCTCGACGAGCAAGGAGGTACCACGGCGGACGCGGCGCCCGTCGCCGCTGCCGCCGACCTGTACGAGGCCAGCCCCAGGAACGCCTTCAACGTTTCAACGGCGAAACAGGCGACGATCGGCGGTGTCACCCTGCAGGTCCGCCGGGGGCTGGTCACCCGGAACGCCGCGAATGACGTCCCCATCGCCTGGGCCCGGGTGGTCGGTGCCGATGACGGAGACGTCCTCGCCATCGTCGTCCACAACAGCCACGGCAGCCGGGTCGCCAACGACGGGACCCGCTCGGACGGGACGACGACCTACACCAACGGGTTCCAGATCAAGAGCGGATACAAGTACAAGGCCTGCCTCAGCGACACCTCGGTAGGCTGCGACAACTCGATCTCCAAGGTCATGTAGGCGCTGAGGGCCCGGCCCCTGATCGGGTACGAACCGTGGCCGGGGCGCCTCCCAGGAGGCGCCCCGGCCACGGCATGTCCACGGCAATGGCGGGCCGGACCTCACCGCTCCGCCCGTGCACTCCCCGCCTCCTCCACCAGCCACCGGAACAGCGAGGGATCGTCGCCCATCTCCGGATGCCACTGCACCCCCAGCGCCCTCGGCTCGTCGGTGAACTCGACCGCTTCGACGATCCCGTCCTCCGTCCACGCCGTGGCCACCACGCCCGCGCCCAAGGCGTCGACGCCCTGGTGGTGGTAGGTCGGCACCTCCAGCTCGCTGCGGCCCAGCACCTCCGCGGTGCGGCTGCCCGGGGAGACCCGGACCGGGTGCGGGTCGAAGACGGCGGTCCGCCTCCGGTGCGCGTCCCCGCCCACCACGTCCGGCAGGTGCTGGTGCAGCGTGCCCCCGCGGGACACGTTCATCACCTGCATCCCCCGGCAGACGCCCAGCACCGGCAGCCCGCGCTCCAACGCCGCCTCCAGCAGGGCGAACTCGGAGGCGTCCCGGCCGGGGTCCACCCCCGCCGTCCGCTCGGCGGCGGCCGCGCCGTACCGCCCCGGGTCGATGTCCCCGCCCCCGGCCAGCACCAGGGCGTCGACCCCCGCGACCGCGTGCTCGATCCCCGGCACCGGCGGCAGCATCACCGGCACCCCGCCGGCCCCGGCCACCGCGTCCACGTAGGCCCGGGGCAGGAGCGCGGCCGGCAGGTCCCACGCCTCGCCCCACCGGGCCTGCTCCGCATAGGCGGTGATCCCGATGAGCGCGCCCCGGCCCCCGTCCGTCGGGGCGCTCACAGCGGCGTCACGTAGGCGCCGGAGATGCCGCCGTCCACGAGGAAGTTGCTGGCGGTGATGAACGAGGCGTCGTCGCTGGCCAGGAACGCCACCGCCGCAGCGATCTCCTCCGGCTCGGCGAACCTCCCGGAGGGCACGTGGACCAGCCGCCGCTGCGCGCGTTCGGGGTCCTTGGCGAACAGCTCCTTGAGCAGGGGGGTGTTCACCGGCCCGGGGGAGAGCGCATTGACGCGGATGCCCTCGCGCGCGAACTGCACCCCCAGCTCCCGGCTGAGTGCCAGCACCCCGCCCTTGCTCGCGGTGTAGGAGATCTGCGAGGTCGCCGCGCCCATGGTCGCCACGAACGAGGCCGTGTTCACGATCGAGCCGCGGCCCTGCTCGCGCATGTACGGCAGGGCGTGCTTGCAGCACAGGTAGACCGAGGTCAGATTGACCTCCTGCACCCGGCGCCAGGCCTCCAGCCCGGTCTCCAGGATGGAGTCGTCGTCGGGCGGGGAGATGCCCGCGTTGTTGAAGGCCACGTCCACCGACCCGTAGGCCCGGTTCGCCTCCGCGAACGCGGCCGCGACCTGGTCGCCGTCGGTGACGTCGGCCGCCACGTATCGCCCGCCGACCTCCTTGGCCGCCTGCTCGCCGGCCTCCCGGTCCAGGTCGACCACGACCACGTTCGCGCCCTCCTCGGCCAGCCGCAGTGCCGTGGCCTTGCCGATGCCGCTGCCGCCGCCGGTGATCACGGCGGTGCGCCCCTCGAATCGCCGCATGTCGCTCCTTCGCTCCTCGAAATCCTCGAATCCGTCGACCTTCGATCCGTGCGGCACCGGTGCCGCACGCCCCGGCCCCGGTGACGCGCGTCCCGGCTCCGGCCGGCGCCGACCCGGGCGGGCCCTGCCCCGAGTTCTGCAGCGCGCCCGCACGCTCGGCGACGGCGGGCGGCGCCGTTCCGGCCCTCCTCCGTCCTCGGCCCGGTGCCCGGCCGCCCCGGTGGACCCCTGCGCCATCGGGGAGCTCCGGTCGGTCCGCGGGCCGGTCGGTGCGTGGCGCCGCCGGTCCGCCGCATCCGGGCCGGCCACCGTCAATCCGCCGTGTCGTCGGCGATGAAGACCGTCTTGGTGTCGGTGAACGCCTCCAGCGCGTCCGGGCCGAGTTCGCGCCCCAGCCCCGACTGCTTGAACCCGCCGAACGGGGTCCCGTACCGCACGGCCGAGTGGGAGTTGACCGACAGGTTCCCCGCCGTCACCGCGCGTGCCGTCCGCAGGGCGCGGCCCACGTCGCGCGTCCACACCGACCCCGCCAGGCCGAACGCGGTGCCGTCGGCGATGCGCACCGCCTCCGCCTCGTCCTCGAACGGAACCGCGCACACCACCGGCCCGAAGATCTCGTCCGTGAAGGCCGGGTCCTGGGCCCCGGGGGTGAGCACCGTCGGCGGGAACCAGAACCCCGCCCCCTCAGGCGCCGACCCCCGGAATGCGACGGGCGCCCCGTCGGGCACGTAGGAGGCGACCTTGGCACGGTGCGCCGCCGACACCAGCGGTCCCATCTCGGTCCCCTCGGCGCGCGGGTCGCCCACCGCGACCCCCTTCACCGCTGGCTCCAGCAGTTCCATGAACCGGTCGAACACCGAGCGCTGGACCAGCAGCCGCGAGCGCGCGCAGCAGTCCTGCCCGGCGTTGTCGAACACGCCGTAGGGCGCGGCGGCCGCCGCCTTCTCCAGGTCGGCGTCGGCGAAGACGATGTTGGCGCTCTTACCGCCCAACTCCAGGGTCACCCGCTTGAGGTCCTCGGACGCCAGCGCCATGATGCGCTTGCCGACCGCCGTCGACCCGGTGAAGGCCACCTTGTCCACGCCCGGGTGCCGCACCAGGCGCTCGCCCGCCACCGGCCCGGTCCCCGGCAACACCTGGAGCACCCCCTCCGGGATCCCCGCCTCAAGGGCCAGTTCCCCGAGCCGGAGGGCCGTGAGCGGCGTCAGCTCCGACGGCTTGACCACGACCGCGTTGCCCGCGGCGAGCGCGGGCGCCACGCCCCAGGACATGATCGGCATCGGAAAGTTCCAGGGAACGATCACCGCCGCGACCCCCAAGGGCTCGGAGAAGGTGGCGCTCCAGCCCCCGGAGACCGGGATCTGCCGCCCGGAAGCGCGCTCCGGCGCGCCCGCGTAGTACAGCAGCACGTCCCGCACCATGGCGGCCTCTCCGCGGGCCTGGCCGATCGGGTGCCCGGAGTTGCGCACCTCCAAGGCGGCCAGCTCCTCGATGTGCGCGCCGACCTTCTCGGCGAAGGCGCGCAGCAGCCGCGCGCGGTCGGCGGGAGCGACGGCCCGCCAGGCGGGCCAGGCCGCGCGGGCCCGGGCCACCGCCGCGTCGGCCTCCTCGGCCGAGGCGAGCGGCACCGTGCCGATGACCTCCTCGGTCGCCGGATTCACCAGTTCCTGCAGGGTCGGCGCTTCGGACGCCCCCATCGATGGTCCCCCTCTCGGTCGGAGCGCCCCGTCACAGGCGCTCGAAGCCCCGGTACAGTTCCCAGTCCGTCACGGCGGCGTCGTAGGCCGCCAGCTCCACCCGCGCGTAGTTGGCGTAGTGCTCGACCACCTCGTCGCCGAACGCCGTGCGCGCCAGGTCGCTCTTCTCCCACAGCTCCAGCGCCTCGCGCATGGTCGCCGGCACCGAGGGGGCGTCCCCGGCGTAGGCGTTGCCCGCGCAGGCCGGGCCCGGCTCCAGCTGCCGGTCGATCCCGTCCAGGCCGCCGGCGATGAGCGCGGCCACGGCCAGGTAGGGGTTGACGTCGCCGCCGGGCACCCGGTTCTCCACCCGCAGGCTGGGGCCGTGCCCCACCAGGCGCAGCGCGCAGGTGCGGTTGTCCACGCCCCAGGCGACCGACGTCGGGGCGAAGCTGCCGGGAACGTAGCGCTTGTAGGAGTTGATGTTGGGCGCGAGCAGCAGGGTGAGCTCGCGCAGGGAGGCCAGCTGCCCGGCGAGGAAGTGCCGCCCGGTCGCCGAGAGCCCGTGGGGCGCCCCCTCCTCGGCGAGCACCGGGGCGCCGTCGCCCAGGCCGCGCAGCGAGATGTGCACGTGGCAGGAGTTGCCCTCGCGCGCGTCGGGCTTGGCCATGAAGGTGATGGACATGCCCTCCTGGTCGGCGATCTCCTTGCTGCCGGTCTTGTAGATGGCGTGCTGGTCGCAGGTGGCCACCGCCTCGTCGAAGCGGAACGCGATCTCGTGCTGGCCCAGGTTGCACTCGCCCTTGGCCGACTCCACGTACATCCCGGCGCCGGCCATCCCGTTGCGCACCCGGCGCAGCAGCGGCTCCACCCGGGCGCCGCCCAGCACCGAGTAGTCGACGTTGTAGCGGTTGGCCGGGGTCAGGTCCCGGTACCCGCGCTGCCAGGCCTGCTCGTAGGTGTCGCGGTAGACGACGAACTCCAGCTCGGTGCCGACCATCGCGCTCCACCCGCGCTCGGCCAGCCGGGCCGTCTGGCGCTTGAGGATCTGCCGCGGGGAGGGGGCGGCGTCGGCGCCGTCCAGGCGCAGCACGTCGGCGGTGACCATGGCCTGGCCCTCCTGCCAGGGGGTGCGGCGCAGCGTGGCGGGGTCGGGCCGCAGCACGATGTCGCCGTAGCCGGTGTCCCAGGAGGACATCGCGTACCCGTCGACGGTGTTCATCTCCACGTCGACGGCGAGCAGGTAGTCGCAGGCCTCGGTGCCGTGGGCGAGCACCTCGTCGAGGAAGAAGCGGCCGGAGACGCGCTTGCCCTGCAGCCTGCCCTGCATGTCGGTGAAGGCGACCAGCACGGTGTCGATGGCGCCGGAGTCCACGTCGGCGCGGAGCCGGTCCACGGTCAGCGGGGGCCCGCCGCGGTTCGTACTCACCCTCGGCCTCCTTAAGGTTCAGGACCGTACCTTTTACGGAGCAAAGCAGGGGCCGAGGGCGGTGTCAATCCCTCCCGGTGCGCGAAACCCTGTCGAAACGCCGGTGAAACGGCAGGTGTGCGCCGATGCGCCGGAATGCGCGACCCCCCTTGACAGGTCCGTTCCGCGGCGCGCATCATCACCGACCATCACGTAAAGGACCGGCCTCATACCTTTTCAGGCTCCGGGTCCCCGCACATCCCCCGCACCATCCCCCCCGACCACGACCCCGCTCCACCGACCCTTGACCCGACCGCCCCCGAGGGGAGCACCGTGGCACGAGAAACCGGCCCGCACGCCGACGGACACGTCCAGGGCGCCGACTACGTCCGCGCCGGCACCGACTACCTCCAGCGCCGCACCCTGCGCCGAGGCGCCGCCGGGTGGCTCCTGCTCGCCGGCCTGGGCGTCTCCTACGTGATCTCCGGCGACTTCGCCGGCTGGAACTACGGCATCGCCGAAGGGGGATGGGGCGGCCTGCTCATCGCCACCGTCCTCATGGGCACCATGTACCTGTTCATGGTGCTGGGGCTGGCCGAGATGGCCTCCGCGCTCCCGGCCACCGGGGCGGGCTACGGTTTCGCCCGCCGCGCGCTGGGACCGCTCGGCGGTTTCGCCACCGGGACCGCGATCCTCATCGAATACGCCATCGCCCCGGCCGCGATCGCGGTCTTCATCGGCGGGTACGTCGAGGCGCTGGGACTGTTCGGCATCACCAACGCCTGGCCCGTCTACCTCGCCTGCTACGCGCTCTTCGTCGGGATCCACCTGTGGGGCGTCGGTGAGGCGCTGCGCGTCATGTTCGCCATCACGGCCGTGGCCGTCGTGGCCCTCGTCGTCTTCGCCGCCGGGATGGTGCCGAAGTTCGACCCGGCCAACCTGGTCGACATCGCCCCCACGGACGCGGCGGGCGCGAGCGCCTTCCTGCCCTTCGGGTACGCGGGCATCCTCGGGGCGTTCGTGTTCGGCATCTGGTTCTTCCTGGCCATCGAGGGCGTTCCCCTGGCCGCCGAAGAGGCCCGCGACCCCAAGCGCGACATGCCCCGCGGCATCATCGCCGGCATGGCGGTGCTGCTGGTCACCGGGTTCGGCATGCTGCTGCTGGCCCCGGGAGGCGCCGGGGCCGCCGCGCTGGCCGACTCCGACAACCCGCTCCCGCACGCCCTGCGCGAGGCCTACGGCGGCTCGACCGTGCTGGCCGACGCCGTCAACTACGTCGGCCTGGCGGGACTGGTGGCCAGCTTCTTCTCCATCATCTACGCCTACTCGCGCCAGCTCTTCGCCCTGTCGCGGGCGGGGTACCTGCCCCGCTGGCTCTCGCTCACCGGGCGCCGCAAGACCCCCTACACCGCGCTCATCGTCCCCGGCACCATCGGCTTCGTGCTGGCGGCCGCGGTGGGCGACGGCGACCGGCTGATCAACATCGCGGTCTTCGGGGCCACCGTGTCCTACGCGCTGATGATGGTGGCCCACATCGTGCTGCGGCGCCGCGAGCCGGGGCTGGAGCGCCCCTACCGGACCCCGGGCGGCGCGGTGACCACCGGCATCGCCCTGGCGCTGGCGCTGTGCGCGGCGGTGGCGACCTTCCTGGTGGACGTGGTGGGCGCGGCCGTGGCGGCGGCGATCTTCGCGGCGTTCCTGGCCTACTTCTGGTTCTATTCGCGGCACCGGCTGGTCGCCGACGCCCCGGAGGAGGAGTTCGCCCTGGTGGAGAAGGCCGAGTCGGAGCTCAACTGACCCGGTCCCGGGGCCCCCGTCCCGCCCCGTCCGCCGCCCCGGGCCCGGCGGACGGGGGCGCCGGTCAGGCCAGGAATGCGCGCAGCAGCGCCTCCGTCCCCTCCAGGTGCTCGCCGACCGCGCGGCGGGCGTCCTCCGGCCGTCGGTCGCGCACCGCCGCGACGATCGCCCGGTGCTGGGCGCCGCTGTGCTCCAGGTTGCGCGCCAGGATCGGCATCGCGTTGAGCAGGTCGTTGATCCGCATCCGCGTCTCGGCCAGCGCCCCGGTCAGCGACGCCGACCCGGTCAGCTCGGCCAGCGTGTGGTGGAAGACGGTGTCGCACCGCCGGTAGTCCTCGATCGGGGCCTCGTCCACCGCGGCCAGCCGCTCGGCCAGCAGCCGCTCGCCGTCCGGGTCCAGCCCCTCCTCGGCCAGCCGCACCGCCGCCCCGGTCTCCAGCGCGCGCCGGAAGGTGAACAGGTCCTCCAGGTCGGCTCCGGTGCGCTGGAGCATCCGCTGCGCCTCGGCCCGGCTGGGGCGCGGCGGCACGTCGGCCACGAAGGTCCCGCCGCCGCGTCCGCGCCGCGACTCGGCGTACCCGGCCTCCTGGAGGGCGCGGATCGCCTCCCGCAAGGTGATCCGGCTGACCCCGAGCCGGGCCGCCAGCTCCCGCTCCGGGGGGAAGCGCCCGCCCCGGGCCACCACCCCGAGCTTGATCGCCGACAGCAGCCGCTCCACCGTCTCCTCGAAGGCGTTCCCGGTGCGCACCGGGCGGAACACCGCCTCGGCCGCGGTCTCGGCCAGGGCCCCGGCCTCCGGCTCGGACACGTGCCCCCCTTCCGAACCGCCGTGGGCCGGGCGGTCCCGGCCCCGGCCGCCCTCCGCAGCCGCAGCACTCAGGGTAATCCCGGGGCGGCGGCGCGCTGGCCCGCCCCGGTCGGGTGTGCGATGATTCCGGGACCGGCACCCTCTGCCTGGAGCGTGGTCGCCATGGACCGGAGCGAAGACCGAACCCCACCCGCCCGCGGCGTCGCTCTGACCGCCGTCGCCTGGCTCCTGCAGGTCCTCGGGTTCGCCGTGTTCATCCTGATGGGGATCGGCAAGCTCGCCGGGTGGGAGGACTTCGCGCAGACCTTCGAGGAGATCGGCGCGGGCCAGTGGCTGCGCTACTTCGTGGGCGTCGCCGAGGTGGCCGGGGCGGTCGGGCTGCTGATCCCGCGCCTGTCCGGGCTCGCCGCCTCGGGCCTGACCCTGGTCGTGGCCGGAGCCGCCGTCACCCACCTGGCCGTCCTGCGGGACTCGGGCTGGGCGCTGCCGGTGGTGCTGATCGTGCTGATGGGCGCGCTGGCCTGGATCCGCCGCGCCGAGACCGCGTCGCTGCCCTCGTTCGTGCGCGGCCTGCTCGGCCGGGACTGAACGGACCGCGGTCCCGCACTGAGGCCCTGCACCGAGGCCGCGCCCCGCGCCGGCCCCGGTCCGCAGGCAGGGGCCCCGGCCGGACCAGGGCCGTACCGCCGGCCCCGGTCCCGATCCGGCCGTGCGCTCAGAGCCAGCCCTTGACCTTCTCCACCAGGCGGACCGGGTCGTCGGCCACCGGCGTGACGTTGAGCTCGGTGACGCCGGCGGCGCGGAAGGCCTCGATGCGCTCGCGCACGTAGGACTCCGGCCCCACCAGGTTGGTCAGCTCCAGCATCTCCTGCGGAACGGCGGCCGCCGCCTCCTCCTTGCGGCCCTCCAGGTACAGCTCCTGGATCCGGTCGGCCGCCTCCTCGTACCCGTAGCGGCGGGCCAGGGTGTTGTAGAAGTTCTTGCCCTTGGCGCCCATCCCGCCCACGTACAGGGCGATCATCGGACGCGCGAAGTCCAGGAGCTTCTTGGTCTCCTCGCCCTCGCCGATCGCGAGCATGCCGCCGGCCGAGATCTCCAGGTCCCCCAGGGACGGGTCGCGGTCGGCCTTGCCCGCGCGCAGCGAGTCGCCCCAGACGTCGTCCGCCTTCTCGGGCATGAAGAAGATCGGCAGCCACCCGTCGGCGATCTCGGCGGTCATCTTCACGTTCTTCTCGCCGAGCGAGGCGATGTACACCGGGACGGAGCTGCGCACCGGGTGGTTGATGATCTTCAGCGGCTTGCCCAGCCCGGTGCCCTCCTCGGGCGGAAGCGGAAGGGTGAAGACCTTGCCGTCGTGGGTGAGCCGCTCCTCGCGGGCCCACACCTTGCGGCTGATCTCGACCACCTCGCGGGTGCGGGCCAGCGGGCGGTTGTAGGGCAGGCCGTGCCAGCCCTCGATCACCTGCGGCCCGCTGGCGCCCAGTCCCAGCACGGCGCGCCCGTCCGACAGGTAGTCCAGCCCGGCCGCGGTCTGCGCGATGAGGGTGGGCGTGCGCGTGTAGACGGGCAGGATGGCGGCGCCGATGCGCACGCGCTCGGTGCGGGCGGCGATGTAGCCCATGAGGGTGGGGCTGTCGTAGCCGTAGGCCTCGGCCACCCACACGGTGTCCAGGCCGACCTTCTCCAGCTCGGCGATCTGTCCGACGGACTCCTTGGGGTCGCCGGCGTACTGCAGGGGCATGGAGATGCGCATGCTGCCTCCGTTGGTGGTCGCCCGTGATCGGGGCGACACTCTACCCCCGAGTAGGATTCGGTCCGACGACCGGGGCCGGTCGGCGCGCGTCGCCGACCGGCCCCGATACGCCCCGGTGGATCAGGAGGGGGTCAGGAGTAGGAGTGCTCAGGGGCGGGGAAGGCGCCGCCCACGACCTCCTCGGCGAAGCTCTTGGCCGCGCCCTCCAGGGTGGCGTTGAGATCGGCGTAGGTCTTGACGAACTTGGCCACGCGCGGGCTCAGGCCCGCCATGTCCTGCCAGACCAGCACCTGGGCGTCGGTATCGGGGCCTGCGCCGATGCCGACCGTGGGGATGGTCAGCTCGGCGGTGATGCGGGCCGCCAGTTCGGCCGGCACGCACTCCAGGACGACCGAGAAGGCGCCCGCGCGCTCCAGTTCCTTGGCGTCGGCCAGCAGCTCCTCGGCCGCCTCGCCGCGCCCCTGCACCCGGTAGCCGCCCAGGGTGTTGACCGACTGGGGGGTCAGGCCGATGTGCCCCATGACCGGCACGCCGGAGGCGACCAGGGCCTCGGTCTGCGGCGCCATCCGGCGCCCGCCCTCCAGCTTGACGGCGTGGGCCCCGCCCTCCTTCATGAAGCGGGAGGCCGCGGCCAGCGCCTGCTCGGGCGAGGCCTGGTAGGACCCGAACGGCAGGTCGGCCACGACCAGGGCGCGCGAGGTGGAGCGGGCCACCGCCGCGGTGAGCGGGAGCAGGTCGTCGACGGTGACGGGCACGGTGGAGTCGTAGCCGTAGACGACCATGGCCGCGGAGTCGCCGACGAGCAGGACGGGGATCCCGGCCTCGTCGAAGACGCGCGCGGTGAGGGCGTCGTAGGCGGTCAGCATGGGCCAGCGCTCGCCCCGCTCCTTGGCGGCGGCGATGTCGCGTACGGTGACCCGGCGCGTCGATGAGCCCCCGTAGAGGGCGGGGGCGGACGTGGTGGTGCTCATGACGTGTTTTCCCTCCGGTGTCTCGAAGCGCTGAAGGCGTCTCCGGACGGTGTCGGTAAAAACGGGCGCGCTCATCCTCGCACGCGGGGCAGGGCGCGACCTCTGCCGGGGCAAACGTTGGCGGGACCCCGGTTCATCCCTGGACCGGTCGGATGCGAGCCACCCCACGGGGGCGCATCCCGGTGCCGTGCGCCGTCACGTCGGCAGGGGAGGCCTCTGTGGGTTCCTGAGGTCCGTCGGGCTGCGGAACGTGTTCCGATACGCCGGCGGAGCGGTGCCCGCCAGGCAGGGGGGCGAACGCGGCCGGCGACTAAGAACTCCTAACGAAATGATCTCCGAGGTGGTTGGATCGGTCCAGGACCGGTGATCCGGAGGTGCGGGCCGCCCGCGGCCGAAGCCGCGGGCAGCCCCGAACGGTGGGACAAGCTCAGATACAGACCACGATCTTCCCCCGCGTGTGTCCCCGCTCGGCGTATGCGTGCGCTTCCGCGATCCGTTCGAGCGGGTAGGTCCGCTCGATGCGCGGTGTGTAGCGGGCTTGTCGGCCGAGTTCGGCCGCTTCGGCGAGGAGCGTGGAGTCGTTCTCCGCGTTGGCCAGATGCACACCCAGGCGCTGCGCGTTGGCGTAGTCGGCGATCGTCGACACGCGGGCAGGGTCGCCCACGATCGCAATGAGATCGGCCAGGGATCCGGAGGCCGCGGTGTCGAGCGCGATGTCGACACCGTCCGGAGCCAGGGCGGCGAGGCGTTCCGCGAGGCCGGTGCCGTAGGTGGTGGGAACGGCTCCGAGAGAGGTAAGGAACTCATGATTGCGCTCGCTGGCCGTCCCGATCACGGTGGCGCCCTGAGCCACCGCGATCTCGACGGCAGCACTGCCCACGCCTCCGGCGGCGCCCTCGATGAGCAGAGTGCGCCCCCGCAGGGGACCGAGCGCCTTCAGCCCGCCCATCGCGGTCACGGATCCCAGACCGGCGCCGGCGGCCTCCTCGTCGGTCCACGCGGCCGGCGCGTGGGCCCAGGCCGAGAGCACGGCCAGCTCCGCCGTCGCGCCGGTGACGCCGCCCAGCCCGAAGACACGGTCGCCGATGCTCACGCCCTGCACGCCCTCACCGGTCTCGTCGACCACGCCGACGGCATCACGCCCAGGAACCGCGGGCAGGTCCACGGGGAGCACCTCGTGCACCGCACCGGAACGCACCTTCCAGTCGACGGGATTGACGCCGGCCGCCGCAACGCGGATGCGGATCTCGCCGGCCCCGGGACGCGGCTCCGGCACCTGCTCGACCATGAGAGTCTCTACACCGCCGTACTCGTGATAGCGGACTGCGCGCATGACGTTCTGCCTTTCCAACACGGCCTGCACCGGCCGTTCGTGAGATCAGTGGGATGAATGTTCGGCGAGTGCCGACGCCCGCTACGCTAGAACCTGACGTTGACGTCAGGTGCAAGTCGGGCGGGCCGCCCGACAGAGGAGGACGGGTGCGCATCGGTGAGGTCGCCGAGAAGGCGGGAGTGAGCGTCCGGGCGCTGCGCTATTACGAGGAACAGGGGCTGCTCCAGGCGGGCCGCGGCCCCGGCGGCCAGCGGCATTATCCCGACACTGCCGTCGGCCGAGTCCGGCTGATCCAACAGCTGTATGCCGCGGGCCTCCCGAGCAGAGTGGTCCGCAAGGTGCTGCCGTGCGTGGACTCGGGTGAAGAAAAAGCGCCCCCGGCACTCCTGGACCAGATGGCGGCCGAGCGTGTCCGCGTCGACCAGCGGATCACCGACCTGCTCGCTGTGCGCGACCGGCTCGATGACGTGATCGCCATCGCGCGGGACCCTGATTCCGACTGCTCTCACGTGGAGTGAGGACTACTGCCGCAATGACTTCAGACGTCGCCGGCAGATGAGTGCGCATCCGAGGGGGAGGAAGGCTTCGTGGATGTCGTCGCGTATCTCCCAGCGGATGCGCAGGCGGCGGAACCAGTGCAGGTGGGCGAACGCGCGCCTAGCGTTGGGTGCCGAGGCCGAAGCCGAGTTCCTGCGAGATGCTCCCAGGCGATCCCGGTGTGCAGCACGAACAAGATGCCCTGGGATACCAGCCGGTCCGGATGCCGCTTGCGTCCCGGACGCCGAAGCCGACGCTCCACCTTGGGCAGCAGCGGCCCGAGCGCCGCCCACGGCTCGTCATCGACTTCCCACGGTTTCGGCCGCGTCACCCCGCACCCCCCGGATCATCGGTCCTGGAGTGGTCCAACCGCCTCGAAGATCATTTCGTTAGGAGTCCTAAGGACCCTCTGAGGTCGATCTAAGGCCCCTGTGACCGGCGAAGATACGGCGACTTTCCGATACCGGCGGGGGCCCCTGGGGCGGGAGTGTGGAGGTACGCCGCCGAGAGGGAGGACCCCCCATGCACCACCCCGTCCATATGGACCGACTGGCCCGTCAGCACCGGGAGGAGATGCTCCGCGCCGCCCAGGAGAGGAGGGAGGCTCGGAGCGCCCGGCGCCGGGAGGAGGACGAACGCCGGGAGGCCCGCCGCCGCGAGGGTGAGCGCTTCGGCCCGGCCGCCTGACCGGGTGCGGCCTGACGTCTCGTCGCCGCCTGAAGGCGTGCCCGCCGAGCCCTTGTCCACAAGGGGCCGCCGTCCGCGCCCGGGCCGCGCGATCCCCGACATACTGGGCGCCATGGACGGTCGCGAACGCAGTTCGGTCTTCGTCGGGCGCCGGGACCAGGTGAAGAGCCTGGTCTCCCACGCCCGGCGCGCCCTCAAGGAAGGGGCGGGCGCGGTGCTCATCGGCGGCGAGGCCGGAGTCGGCAAGTCCCGCCTCCTGCGCGAGTACGCCCGCACCTGCCCCATGCGCCTCGCCGTCGCCGGGGGCTGTCCCGAACTCGGCGTCGAAGGCCTGCCCTACGCCCCGTTCACCGCGGCCCTGCGCCGCCTCATCAGGGACGGGGCGGCCCCCGCCTCCGGCGGCCCCGGTGAGCTGGCGCGGCTGCTGCCCGAGCTGGGATCGGCGCCGGCCGGCCCCGAGCAGGGCCGCGCCCGGCTGTTCGAGGAGGTCCTGGTCCTGCTGGAGGGGGCGGCCGCACCCGGCGGCCTCGCCCTGGTCCTGGAGGACCTGCACTGGTCCGACGCCTCCACCCGGGACCTGCTCGTCTTCCTGCTGGGCAACCTGGACGCGGCACCGGTGCAGATCATCGCCACCTACCGCACCGACGACCTGCACCGCGGCCACCCCCTGCGGCGGCTGCTGCCCGAGCTGGAGCGCCTGCCCGGCGTCGACCGCACCGAGCTGCCGCCGCTCTCCCGGGAGGAGGTGGCCGAACTGGCCGAGGGCCTGCACGGCAGCGCCCTGCCCGACCGCCAGGCCGACCGGCTCTTCGAGCGCAGCGGCGGCAACCCCCTGTTCGTGGAGTCCTTCCTGGAGCACCCCGACGCGGGGACCGCGCCGGTCCCCGACGGGCCCCGGGAGCTGCTGCTGGGCGCGGTGCGCACGCTGGACGCCGAGGCTCTGGGGGTGCTCCAGGCGGCCTCCGCCGCGGGGGAGCGGGTGCACCACGCGCTGCTGGAGGCGGTCAGCGGGTCCGGGCCGGCGGAGTTCGCCGCGGCGGTGCGCGCCGCCGTGGACGCCAACGCCCTGGTCCCGCGCGGGGAGGGGTACGCCTTCCGCCACGCGCTGCTCGCCGAGGCCGTCCAGGAGGACCTGCTCCCCGCCGAGCGCACCCGCCTGCACCGCCGCTACACCGACGTCCTGGAGCAGGGGGTGGAGGGGCTGGAGCCCGACCAGGCCGCGCTGCTGCTCGCCCACCACGCCTACGCCGCCCACGACCTGCCGCGGGCCCTGGAGGGCGCATGGCGCGCCGCCGAGGCCGCACACCGCGGTGCGGCGCTGCCCGAGCGGGTGTCCCTGCTGGAGCGCGTCCTGGACCTGTGGGAGCAGGTCCCCGACGCGGAGGAGCGGATCGGGTGCTCCCGCACCGAGCTGCTGTACCTGCTCTCCCAGGCCACGCACGACATCGGGGCGCCGCGCCGGGCGGCCGAATACGCGGCCGAGGGACTGAAGGCCTACTCCCACTGGCTCGACACCGGCATGTGCGAGGTGCGCTCCGCGCGTGTCGTCCCCGAGGCCGACGCGATCGCGATGGGCCGACTGCTCCAGGCGCGGGGCGACGCCCGAAAGGAGATGTCCCAGGACGGGGCCTTGGAGGACTACGGGGAAGCGCTCCTGCACCTGCCCCGGGCCCACCCCTTGCGCGCGCGGATCACGGCCGGCCTGGCCACGACGCTCATGGTGCGGGGGCACGACGACGAGGCGCGCCGTGCCGCCGAGCTCGCCCTCGAACGCGCCCGTGCGGCGGGGGACGTCCGGAGCGAGGCCGACGCCTTGATCACCCTGGGGAGCCTCGACTCCCACGGGCCGGACACCGGAGCGGCGGTGGAGTACATCCGTCAGGGCGTCCGGTCGGCGCGTGACAGCGGTGACGTCTCCGTCGAGCTGCGCGGTCGGAACAACCTGGCGGCCACCTATGACATGGCGGGCCTCCCGGAGGAGGCGATGCGGGTGAACCGGGACGGCCTGAAGCGGGTGGCCGAGCTGGGGCTGACCCGCACCCAGGGCGGGGGTTTCACCTTCGGTCTGGCGCACCTGCTCTTTGCGAAGGGCGAGTTGGACGAGGCACGCGACGTGCTCCGCGCGATGCGCCCCGCCCCCAACCCCCGCAGCCAGGGAAGACGTCACCGGCTGCTCGCCGAGATCGAGCGCATGCGGGGGTCGGTGGCGGACGTGGCCAGGGAGGTGGAGGCCTTCGACCGGCTGATGCCGCCGGAGAGCTCGGCCCAGATCGAGACTCTGAGCAATCTCGGTTCGCGGGCATGGCTGATGCAGGCCGACGGCCGAGCGGAGGAGGGGGTCGACCTCCTCCTCACGGCTATGGAGGAGGAGCGGCCCTGGGCCCGTGGAGTGTGGATCGGGATGAACCTGGCGCACGTCGCGGGGCTGGTCCGGGACATCGAACGTGAGGCGGTCGGGGACCCCGCACGGTCGGTCGCGGTCGAGCGGTTCAAGAAGCGGGTCGAGGACAAGGCGCAGGTCCTGCCGAGCGACGAGGGGTCCCCGTTCATGGTGCGCGTGGACGCCCGGATCGTCCACGGCCACCTGGCGACGGGCGGTGCCCCGCGTGCCGCGGACGAACACTGGGCCTGGGTCGAGCGGGAGACGCGGAGCAGGGGGCTGAAGCTCGATCTGCTCCAAGCGCTCTTCGGCCGCGCCGAATGCGCGCTGGCACTCGGTGAGCGTGAGCGCGCGGCCGAACAGCTCCGTGAACTGCACTTCCTCGCCTCGGAGTGCGGAGCGGCCCCCTACCTGCAGCGCGCGCAGAGGGCCATGGAGGGCGCGGGGATCGCCCCGCCGCGGGTGGCGTCCGCCGCCCCGGACGGGACCGGAGACGCCCTTCCGCCGCTCACTCCGCGTGAGCGCGAGGTGCTGCGCCTGGTCGCGCGCGGGCGGACCAACCGGGAGATCGCCGGTGAGCTGGTGATATCGGCGAAAACGGTGAGCGTCCACGTTTCCAACGTGCTCGGCAAGCTCGATGTGACGAATCGGAATGCGGCCGCCCGCAAGGCACTCGATTCCGGGCTCGGTTGAGCGACCGCGGAGAATTCCCCATAAAACGGCGTAAGGTGGTGTGCCATCGGCCCCCGACCTCGGCGGGCCGCGCGGCCTCGGGCGATCCCCGGGGCATTCACCCTGTACGGGGGCGGGTGCACCTGGCATAAACTGTTCGCAGGAGCGGCCTCCCGAATCGCATTCCACAACTGCAGCCATCTCGCGCCAGGAAGGAATTCCGTTGTGAGTGGGCACCCCCCGTCCCCGGGTGCGGCGCGGACCGTCGAGGCGGTCCCATCCGCGCCCCCCATCCGTGTGCTGCTCGTCGACGACCACGCCTTCTTCCGCCGGGGCCTGGTGTCGGTCCTGGAGGAGGAGCCCGACATCGACGTCGTCGGCGAGTGCGGAAGCGGGGAGGAGGCCGTCCGTTCAGCGGCGCGCCTTTCCCCCGACGTGGTCCTGATGGACGTGTGGATGCCCGGGGCAGGCGGCATCGACGCCTGTGCCGGGATCCGCGCCCGCGCGCCCGCGGCCAAGATCACCATGCTCACCATGAGTGACGAGGAGGACGACCTCTTCGAGGCGCTCAAGGCCGGCGCCGACGGCTATCTCCTCAAGGAGATCTCGGTGGACGAGCTGCCCGACGCGGTGCGTTCGATCTCCGACGGCCAGTCGTTCATCAACGCCTCCATGGCCACCAAGCTCATCGGCGAGTTCACCGCCCTGGCCAAACGTGACAGCGCGGCCCGTCCGCGCCCCGCCGCGCCCCGGCTCACCGGCCGTGAGACACCCCTGCTGCGCCTGGTGGCCAGGTGCTTCAACAACAAGGAGATCGCCGACGCGCTGTTCATCTCCGAGAACACCGTCAAGAACCACATCCGCAACATCCTGGAGAAACTCCAGCTGCATTCGCGGACCGAGGCCGCGGTGTACGCGGTCCGGGAGAAGGTGCTGGAACTCGACTGACCGGGCCGGGCGCCGCGCACCGGCGCGGCGCCCGGAGGCGGACGTCACAGCGTCGGCAGGTACCGCTGGAGCTCGTACGGCGTGACCTGGCGGCGGTAGGACTGCCACTCGGCCTTCTTGTTGCGCAGGAAGAAGTCGAAGACGTGCTCGCCGAGCGTCTCGGCCACCAGCTCGCTGCTCTCCATCGCGCGAATGGCCTCGTCCAGGCTCTGGGGCAGCGGGGCGATGCCCATCGCGCGCCGCTCGGCGTCGGTCAGCGCCCACACGTCGTCCTCGGCCCCGGGCGGCAGCTCGTAGCCCTCCTCGATGCCCTTCAGCCCGGCCGCCAGGATCACCGCATAGGCCAGGTAGGGGTTGCAGGAGGTGTCCAGCGAGCGGAACTCGATCCGGCTGGAATTGCTCTTGGTGGGCTTGTACATCGGCACCCGCACCAGCGCCGAGCGGTTGTTGTGGCCCCAGCACACGTAGGCGGGCGCCTCGCCGCCGGCCCCGGCCGAGGCCGCGGCGTTGTCCCACAGCCGCTTGTAGGAGTTGACCCACTGGTTGCACACCGCGGTGATCTCCGGGGCGTGCCGCAGCAGCCCGGCGATGAACCCGCGCCCCACCTTCGACAGATGGTACTCCGCGCCCGGCTCGTGGAAGGCGTTGCGCTCGCCCTCGAACAGCGACATGTGGGTGTGCATGCCCGACCCGGGGAACTCGGTGAAGGGCTTGGGCATGAAGGTGGCGTAGACCCCCTGCTCCATCGCCACCTCCTTCATCACCAGCCGGAACGTCATGATGTTGTCGGCGGTGGTCAGCGCGTCGGCGTAGCGCAGGTCGATCTCCTGCTGGCCGGGGCCGCCCTCGTGGTGGCTGAACTCCACCGAGATGCCCATGGCCTCCAGCATGTTGATCGCGTTGCGCCGGAAGTCGTGCGCGCTGTTGTGCGGGGTGTGGTCGAAGTAGCCGCCCGAGTCGTTGGGCTCGGGGAACTCCCCCGGATCGGGCATCTTCTTGAGCAGGTAGAACTCGATCTCGGGGTGGGTGTAGAAGGTGAAGCCCAGGTCGGAGGCCTTGGCGAGCTGGCGCTTGAGCACGTGCCGCGGGTCGGCGTAGCTGGGGCTGCCGTCGGGCATCAGGATGTCGCAGTACATCCGGGCGGTGCCGTGCGGCTCGTTGCGCCAGGGCAGCACCTGGAAGGTGGAGGGGTCGGGCTGGGCGAGCATGTCGGCCTCGTGCACCCGGGCGAAGCCCTCGATGGCCGAGCCGTCGAACCCGATGCCCTCGGTGAAGGCCGCCTCCAGCTCGGCGGGGGCCACCGCCACCGACTTCAGGTAACCGAGCACGTCGGTGAACCACAGCCGGACGAACCGGATATCGCGCTCCTCCAGGGTCCGGAGCACGAACTCCTGCTGTCGATTCACGGGTTCACCTTCCTCAGTCGAACGTCGGGGTGCGGACGCGGGCCGCCCGCCGCGCGGGCCCTCTCCCAGTCTGCCTACCTCAGGTTTCCGGCGCATTAACGCAGGTGGCCCCGGAGGGCGCCGGGGCCCGCCCGAATTATCACAGCTTCGCGGGGTGTGCGCCCGCCCGCGGCGGCCCGGCCCGGCTACGCTCGGGTGCGTGGCACAGCTCAGAATCGCGATGGCCCAGGTCAACCCCGTCGTCGGGGACCTGGAGGGCAACAGCGCCCTGGTCGCCGACCAGGCGCACCGGGCGGCCGCGGCGGGGGCGCACCTGCTGGTGTTCCCCGAGATGGTCGTCACCGGCTACCCGGTGGAGGACCTGGCGCTGCGCAACTCCTTCGTCTCGGCCTCCATCAAGGCCACGCACGCGCTCGCCGAGCGCCTCGCCGAGGAGGGGCTGGGCGACCTGCCGGTCGTGGTGGGCTTCCTGAACCGGCGCGAGGGGGTGGGGGCGCGCTTCGGCCAGCCCACGGGCGCGCCGCAGAACTCCACCGCCCTGCTGCACCGGGGGCGCGTGGCGCTCACCTCAGCCAAGTACCACCTGCCCAACTACGGGGTCTTCGACGAGTTCCGCAACTTCGTGCCCGGCGACGCGCTGCCGGTGGTCCGGGTGCGCGGCGTCGACGTCGCCCTCGCCGTCTGCGAGGACCTGTGGCAGGAGGGCGGCCCGGTCACCGCCGTGCGCGCCGCGGGCGCGGGCATGCTCATCACCCTGAACGGCTCGCCGTACGAACGGAACAAGGACGACGTGCGCCTGGAGCTGTGCCAGCGCCGGGCGCGCGAGATCGGCGCCGCCGTCGGCTACGTCAACATGGCCGGCGGACAGGACGAGCTGATCTTCGAGGGCGACTCGCTCATCGTCGACGCCGAGGGCGACCTGGTGGCCCGCGCCCCGCAGTTCGAGGAGGCGCTGCTCGTCACCGACCTGCGCCTGCCCGACGCCCCCGAGCCCGCCCCGCACGCGCGGGAGGCCGACGGCATCCGCATCGTCCGGTACACGGTCTCGGCGGACCCGGTGGCGCCCTACGACCCCGAGCCGCCGGTGCTCACCCCGCGCCCCGACCCGGTCTCCGACGTCGGCGAGGTCTACCACGCGCTGGTGGTGGGGCTGCGCGACTACGTGCGCAAGAACGGGTTCGACAGTGCCCTGGTGGCGCTGTCCGGGGGGATCGACTCGGCGCTGACCGCCACCATCGCCGTCGACGCCCTGGGCCCGGACCGGGTGCACGGGCTGATGATGCCCAGCCGGTACTCCAGCGGGCACTCCCTGGACGATGCCCGGGAGCTGGTCGCCCGCCAGGGCATCAGCGGGCGCACCATCGCCGTGCAGGAGGTCGTGGACGCCTTCACCGCCGGGGCCTCCGGCGCGGGGGTGGAGCTGGAGGGGCTGGCCGCGGAGAACCTGCAGGCGCGGGTGCGCGGCACCCTGCTCATGGCGCTGTCCAACCAGGAGGGCCACCTGGTGCTGGCCACCGGCAACAAGAGCGAGCTGGCGACGGGCTACTCCACGCTCTACGGGGACTCGGTGGGCGGCTACGCCCCGATCAAGGACTGCTGGAAGACGCTGGTCTGGGAGTTGGCGCGGTGGCGCAACGCCGACGCCGCCGAGCGCGGGGAGGCGCCCCCGGTGCCGGAGAACTCGATCGCCAAGCCGCCCAGCGCCGAGCTGCGCCCCGACCAGCTGGACAGCGACTCGCTGCCCGACTACGCGGTGCTGGACGCCCTGCTCGACGCCTACATCGGCACCGACCGGGGGCACGGCGAGCTGATCACCGCCGGGTACGACCCGGAGCTGGTGGCGCGGGTCGTCCGGCTGGTGGACCGGGCCGAGTACAAGCGGCGCCAGTACCCGCCCGGACCCAAGATCAGCTCCCGCAACCTCAGCCGCGACCGGCGCGTGCCCATCACCAACCGCTGGACGCCCTGACCCGCCCGTATCTTCGTTGATCTCGGGGATCTCGGCCTTGTACCGGCCGGTACAAGGCCGAGATCCCCGAGATCAACGGGGGCGCCGGGGACAGGTGGGCGGGCCGCGGGGACAGCAGGGTCTTGCCGGGCGGCTGCCTGTGCGCGGCACCGGCCGGGAATAGGCTCACGGTGAACCTCGGAGGGGCGGAGGCGCCGATCGGGCGGCCGGGCCCCCGGGCCCCGCAGACGCCGGAGCGGGCCTCCTCCGAGTGGTCCGGCGTGGACCGAAGGGTTACGACCATGGTCGCTCGAACCCCCGAACGCATCGTGCAGGACATGGGCGAGCGGAGGGGCCGCGGGGCCAAGCTCCGCGCCAAGCTGGAGAAGAACCGGGACCGCAACTGGCTCCTCGCCCTGACCACGCACTCCCTCGGCAAGTTCGCCGAGAAGCAGCGCCTGTCCGACCTGGAGCAGACGCTGGTGAGCGCGTTCCTCGAGAACGGCTACAGCGAGGACGAGCTGAGGAAGCTGGGCGAGGCGTCCGAGCTGCTGTCGCAGGACGCGCGCCAGGCCGTCTACCCCGCGCGCTTCGCGCGGCTGGACGTCAAGTCCTCCTACTCCTTCGACGACCTGCGCAAGGATGCGCCGGAGATCGTGCGCTCCACCCTGGAGATGCCCAACCTGACTGCGGTCGACGTCGGGAAGGCCCACAGCGAGCGCACCTCAGTGCGGAACCTGCCGCGGCTGGACCGCAGGACGCTCGCCGAACACGGGGCGGAGTTCCTGGTCACGCAGAACCCGGACGTGCAGGCGGCGCCCAGCGGGTTCTTCACGATCAAGGCGACCCAGTTCCGCTGCAACGACGAGACCGGGGCCGACTTCTTCGGCTCGGACGAGCCCTCCTGGATCTTCGGCACGCTGGCCGACGGCGCCACCGTGACCACCCGCAGCCGGATCTTCGGCAACGTGGACACCGGAAACACCCGCACCTTCAACTCCGCCGACGGCAACATCTGGGGGGCGAACGGCCAGGCGCAGCGCTTCCCCGAGGGGCAGATCGGCACGCTGATCCAGCTCTGGGAGCACGACCACGGGGACCCGGAGAAGATCAGGGCCGCGGTGGCGGCGGCGTTCGCCGGAGCGGCGGGCGTCCTGGCGGCCACGGGCGTGGCCGCGTGGATCGCCGCCGTGGTGGCGGGCGTGGGCGCCGTGGTCCAGCAGCTGCTGGCCTTCCTCGACGACGACCTGATCGGTGAGCAGACGTTCGTGTTCCACACGGCCACGCTGGCCAAGCAGGTCCCCAACGTCGGGAACACGCAGACCATGACCCGCCGGTTCACCGACGGGGACGGCGACTACACGCTGACGATCGTCACCACCCGCACGGGCAACTAGCGGAAGGCGGCGCCGGCGGCGGCCTCGGCCGCCGCCGGCGCTCTGCCGTGTCAGCTCACAGCTCGTCGTCGGTGGCGGCGGTGAGGAAGGCCTGCCACTCGTGGGTGGGGAAGTCGAGGTGTGCGAGTTCGCGGTTCTGGGTGTCGCGGATGAGGGTCTGCTCGCCTTCGACACGGTGCACCACCTCGGCGGGGCGCGGACCGTCGTCGTGCTCCCGTAGCAGGTGGACGGGCCCCGCAGGGCTTCAGCCCCCGGAAACCGGCGCTACGCCATCCCCAGCTCCCGGGCCCGCGCCCCCGCCGCCGCCCGGTTGGGGACGTCGAGCTTGGACAGGATGTTGGACACGTGCACACTGGCCGTCTTCGGCGTGATGAACAGCTCCTGGGCGATCTCCGCGTTGGTCAGCCCCCGGCCCAGCAGCCGCACCACCTCCGCCTCGCGCCGGGTCAACCCCCGGGGCAGCGGCGGCGGCGCGGTCCCGGCACCGCCGTCCAGGGCCACCCCGGCCCGCCGGGCCAGGTCCTCGGCGCGGCGCCGCAGGGGGCCCGCCCCGCACGCCTCGGCCAGCTCCGCGGCCTCGCGCAGCGCCCCGGGGGCACCGGCCCGCCGCTCGCCCCCGGCGGCCACGGCCTGCTCGGCGGCGTTCAGCAGCGCATCGGCCAGGTTCAGCCGCATCGGCAGCGGCCGCCACAGCTCCACCGCCCGATCCCACAGCCCGGCCGCCTCCTCGGCCGGGGGGCCGTCCGCGACGGCCAGGCGGGCGGCGACGGTGGCGCGGCGGGCCTCGGTGACCGGCCCGCGGGTCCGCACGGCCTGTGCCGAGGCGTCGATCAGGGCGCGCACCTCGGCCGTCTCGGCCGGGAACGCCCCCGCCGCCGATGCCGACCGCACCACGTCGGCGAATCGGTCCAGCAGCTGCCAGCAGTACCCCGGCGCCCCGGCCAAGCCCTCCCGGCGGAGCGTCTCCCGGGCGATCTCAAGGGCGGCCGCGTGGTCCCCCTCCACCCGGTGCAGCTCGGCCCGGGCGCCGATGGCGATCTGCACGATGTTGAGCTGCCGCTGGGTTCCGGGGCCGAACGCCGGAAGGCGCGCATAGGCCTCCCTGGCCGCCTCCAGGTCGCCGCGCGCGAGGGCGGCGTTCAGCGACTCGGAGTTCAAGAAGAGCAGGAGCTTGGGGGAGGGGGTCAGGGTCATGCCCTCCCGGATCCACCGCTCGGTGGCGTCGAGGTCGCCCATTTCGGCGTAGGTCTCGGCGAGGTTGGCGGCGGCGAAGGGGGCGCTCACGCTGATCATCCCCAGGCCCCGGGTGCGGACGATCGTGTCCTTCAGCACCTCCACCGCCTCGGTGTGCAGCCCGATCTCGCGCAGGAAGTGCGCGTACACCGCCCGGGTGTTGGCCTCGATCGCGGCCTCGCCCAGTTCCCGGGCGAGCGCGGAGGCCGCCTCCATCGCGCTCCGGCCGCCCTCGAAGTCGCCCGCGTCGAACAGGGCCGAGCCGACGGTGGTCATGGCCTCGGCCTCGGCGCAGCGGTCCCCGGCGGCGACCGCCCCCTTGAGCGCCCCTTCGGCCAGTTCGACCTGGGTGATGGGGCCGTCGCCGCCGCCGATCAGCCGGCGCAGTGACGGCAGGTCGCCCGGGTCCAGGTGCGGGTCGCGCATGCACCCGCGTGCCAGCATGGACAGCGCCATCGAGAACCCGGGCGCCTCGGGCGGGTAGATCTCGAGTGCGGCGAAAAGGTCTTCCATGGCGGTGTTGTCCGCCGCGTCGAAGCGCGCTTGGGCGCGTCGGCGCAGCAGCAGTGCACGCCGCCCCGTCACGGCCTCGTCCCCGCTCTCCGGAAGCTCGGCCAGTCCCTCGTTGCACAGCTCGATGGCGCGCTTGGGGTCGCCGCTCTCCAGGGCGGCCGCCGCGGCGAGCCCGAGCACCTCCACCCGGTCCCGCCCCCGGGTGCGGTCGGCGGCGTCGGGGACCCGGTCCCACAGCTCCAGGACGCGCTCCAGCATGCGCTGTTCTTCGGCGTGGGCCAGCTTCTCGCCCGCGTACACCGCGGCCCACCAGGCCGCGCTCAGCGCGCGCGGCAGGTCGTGGGCCGCGTGGAAGTGGTGGGCCTGCTCGGCCGCCAGGCGGTGGGAGGGGACGGCCTCGGGGAGCGCGTCCAGGGCCTCGGCGAAGCACAGGTGCAGCCGGGTGTGGCGGCCGGGCAGCAGGTCGTCGTGGACCGCCTCGCGCAGCAGGGCGTGGCGGAACCGGTAGCCGGTCTCGGTGACCCGCAGGATGTTGGCGTCCACCGCGCTGCGCAGGGCGCCGTCCAGTTCGGCGTGGGGCAGTTCGCACACCCGGGCCAGCAGTTCGTGCTCGACCTGGCCGCCGCTGACCGCGCCCACCGCGGCGGTGCGCACGACGTCGGCGGCGCGTTCGTCCAGCCGGTGCAGGGGCGCCAGCAGCAGCTCGCGGGGGCGGTCGGGGACGGGGGAGTCCAGGAACCCGGGCTGCTCGGCCAGGGACTCCACGAACAGCGGGTTGCCCTGGGAGCGCGCGTGCAGGGCGGCGGCCTGGGCGGGGGAGGGCTCGGTGCCGCGGATGGAGGCGGCCAGGCGGGCGGACTCCTCGGCGGTGAGCGGGTGCAGGTCGATCCGGTCGACGTGGGGCAGGCGCTCCAGCTCCGGCAGCAGGCGGCGCAGCGGGTGGTCCCGGTGCAGCTCGTCGGTGCGGAAGGTGGCCACCAGCTGCACGGGGACGCCGTCCAGGCTGCGCACCAGGAACACCAGCAGGTCGCGGGTGGAGGCGTCGGCCCAGTGCAGGTCCTCCAGGACCAGGGTGAGGCCGTCGTCGCCGGCGGCGTGCACCAGCGCCAGCAGGATCTGCTGGAAGAGCAGGCCGCGTGCGGAGCGGCGCTCGTCGGGCGGCGGGCCCAGCTCGGGCAGCAGGCGCGGCAGTTCGCTGCCGCCGCCGGCGGCCTCGGCCATCGCGGGGCCCAGCTCGCGCAGGAGCTGGCGCAGCACCGCGACGAAGGGGGCGAACGGCAGGCCGTCCACGCCCAGCTCCAGGCAGCCCCCGGCGACCAGGCGGCCCCGGCCGCCCTCGGCCTCCAGCCGGGCGCCGAACTCGGCGAGCAGCCGGGACTTGCCCACCCCCGCCTCGCCGCCGACCAGGACGGCACCGGCCCGGCCTCCGCGACTGCTCCGGGCGTGGGCCAGCAGGCGGTCGACGTCGTCGGCGCGGCCGACGAACACGGGCGCGGTGCCAAGGGAGGACATGAGGTCCATTATGGGGGCGGATTCGGACATCGCGCCGCTCATTTCTCGCGGGGGCGGTGGCCGCCGCGGCGGCGCGGGGCCCGGTCCCCGGTCGGTCGGCCGGGACGTCGGCCGGGAACCGGGGTCACCGGCGGCCCTCGGGGGAGACGCGCGGGCGCGGCAGCCAGGCGTCGGCGGCGCCGGGCCGGCCGAGGAGGCGGAGCAGGGCGTCCAGGCGGGTGCCCGGGGTGCCGCCGCCGGGGCCGCGGCCCGCGGGGGCCTGGACCTCCGGGCGTCCGGCCCGGGCCTCCCGGTGGAGGTCGGCGATCCGCTCGCGGGCGACGGCCGCGGTCAGGTCGGGGTGCATCATCGTGGGTCCCTCCCGTCGGGGCCGGTCGATCCGGCCCGCTGTGAGACTCAGATTCGTTCTAAGAGGAGGGGGCGGGCATCGGGCGGATGCCGTAAATCGGGGGATCCGGGAGGGTCCGGGAGCAAGCGGACGCCTAAGAAGGGGGATCGGCGCCGTGCGTGCGTGTCGCGCAGCGCATCCGGGGGATTGCGGGTAGTTGTCGAAGCCGGAGTCCGGTAAGCCGGACACGGGATGCTCTCCGGGGGATGCGATGGGTGTGGCCCGTTCTTGCGTGCGCGGAAGGGCCGGATGGATTCCGGTCGCGGCCGCGGCGGTCCTGTCCTCGGGGGCGGGCGCCGCCTCCGCCGACGAGGGCACCGGCGCTGCCGACAAGGGGGAGGGGGCCCAGGGCGGCGACGTCCCGGCCCTGTCCATCGAGGTGGCCGACGGCCTGGACGGCATGGAGCCGGGTGAGGAGACCGAGTACACCGTCACCGTGCGCAACGACGGTGACGAGGCGGTCGAGGGCCTCGTGGTGTCCCAGGGGGTCCCGCCGGAGATGGAGCTGGTGGAGACCGACGGCGAGCGGGTCGGCGAACCCGGCGGGGCGCTGGACGGGCTGGCCGTGTGGGAGGTCGATCTGGATCCCGGTGAGGAGGCGGTCGGCCGTACGAAGGTGCGGCTGGAGGACCCGGGGGAGAAGCTGTGGCGGGCCGCCGTCACCGCCTGCGCGCAGCCGGGCGCGCAGAGCCCGCCGCTGGTGTGCGCGACCGACGCCAACCTGCTCCCCGAGACCCCGGACGCCGAGCCGGCCGACCCGGCCGAGGCCGCCGCCTCCACGCCACGTACGGGACCGCCGGTCGACGCGGGCACGGGCGCGGTCCTTGCGGGCCTGGTCGTGGGGGTGGGAATCGTCTACTTCCTCTGGCGCCGGAGGACGGCTTAGACCGGCGGAGGCATGGTTTCTCAGAGGTCTTAGGACACCTCGGGCCGACGGCCGGGCCTCATGAGCGCTGCGCGGACGAATTCCCGGGCGAAGCCGAAGGTGAACACGGCGCATGCCAGGCCGAAGAGCCCGAACACGCCGTCGATGAGGAGGAGGGGTGCGGCCAGGGTGTAGAACCGCCCGGCCGGTGTGGCGCCGGGCACGTACGCGCTCATCCTGGTCTCGATCAGAAAGTCGTCGCCCTCCACGAAGCGGGCGTCCTGGGAGCGCCCCTGGACGCATTCGGCCTCGGGGACGTGGACGTCCACATCCGTCCGTGCGGGGCCGTCCCCTTTCGGGGTGAAGGTCCCGAGGCACTGGACGCGGCTCGCTCCGCGCCCGCTTGCGACGCGCCGTTCACCCGTCACGGTGACCGTTCCGACCTCGCCCGCCCGCCCTTGCGCGGCGGCCGTGTGTTCGACGGCGGTACTCGAAACGTCGAAGGTGAGGGCGGCGCACGCCAGGGTGAGGAGGGCGAAGAAGGCGGTGCCGAACGCGCACACGCCCTTGGGGAGGAGGCTTCTCCGGCTCGCGCTCCTGCGCCGCGCCACGTGTCCTCCCTCCGTCCACACCTGTCACTCCGAGGCGTTCGGCCCGTCAAGACGGGCCGAGGTGGGACGTCGGCAGGGAACGACGGGTTCCAGGGAGGGGGAACCCACAGGCTCTGCCGGACCGGCAGGGGACGGGGACCGGACCTGGAATCGCGCACTGCCGACCGCAGAAGCCTGCTCGGCCGCGGGCGCACGCGTGACGATTTCCACGAGAACCGCGACGCCGCTCGTGCCGCAGGCTCCGCCCCGTGCGGAAAGGGCGCCCCGGCTACGGCCCGTACTTCGACGGGGGCGGCCGCCGACGCGTCGGATCAGTCGGCGAGGATCTTGTCGACCAGGTCCTCGCCCCACTCCGGTTCGGGGTCGGTGGGGGAGAAGAAGACCCGGTAGACGATCGGCGCGACCACGTGGTCGAGGACCGTGTCGATGTGCGGCACCGGCTCGCCGCGGGCGGTGGCGCGTTCGAGGATGACCTCGATCTGGATGGAGCAGAACGTCCGGCAGTGCCCGGAGTTCTCCTCTCCGTCGCTGGCGACGAGGTCGCGGACGTACTGGCGGCCCGGCGAGGAGGAGATCTCCTCCAGGTACTGGCGGGCCCACGCCTTGAGGTCGGTGGCCAGCGCCCCGGTGTCCTCGGGCGGGCCGTCGGGGCGCAGGCGCTCCAGGGCCACGTCGGCCAGCAGCTCCTGCATGCCGCCCCAGCGGCGGTAGACCGTCGAGGGCGTCACCCCCGCGCGCTGGGCGACGAGGGGCACGCTCAGCTCGGAGCGGGAGCGCTCGTTCTGCAGGTCGCGGACGGCGTCGTGCACGGCGCGCTGGACGCGGGCGCTGCGCCCTCCCGTGCGGGTTCCCTGGATCGGACTCACGGCGCCAGTTTAACGCACAATCTTTGCGTTAGTCAGCGGGGCGGGTGTACCGTCCTTAACGCAAACTCTTTGCGTTAATCCGACCCGTCTCATCTCTGGGGGAGACCTGTGTCCACGACCGCTGTACGCCCCGCTCCGACCCGCCGCGGGGCGGGGACGGCGACCGCCGCCTTACTCGCCGCCACCCTGGTCACCTTCCTGGGCGCCTCCGCCGCGCCCACCCCTCTGTACGCCGTCTACCAGGAGGCCTGGGGGATGGCCTCCAGCGCCACCACCGTGGTCTTCGGCGTCTACGCACTGGCCCTGCTGGTCGCGCTGCTGGTGTTCGGCCGCCTGTCCGACCACGTCGGCCGCCGCCCGGTGCTGCTCGGCGCCATCGCGGTCGAGATCGTCTCCGTCGTCGCCTTCCTGGCCGCCGACGGCATGTCCGCGCTGATGGTCGCGCGGGTCCTGCAGGGGCTGGCGACCGGCGCCGCCACCGCGGTGATCGGGGCCGCGCTGCTCGATGTCGCTCCCGCCCTCGGCCCGATCATCACCGGTGCGGCCCCGGTCGCCGGCATGGGGCTCGGCGCGCTCGGCTCCGGAGTGCTGGTCCAGTTCGCGCCCGCGCCGATGCGCCTGGTCTACGCCGTGCTGATCGTGCTGCTGGTGCTGGAGGCCGTCGGGGTGTGGCGGGCGGCCGAGACCGCCGAGCGGCGGCCCGGCGCCCTCGCCTCGCTCCGCCCGGCCGTCAGCGTCCCCCGCCAGGCCCGGCGCGCCCTACTGGTGGCCGCCCCCATCGACATCGCGGTCTGGGCGCTCGGAGGCTTCTTCATGTCCCTGGGGCCCGCCCTGACCACGGACGTGACCGGCTCGCACGCGCCCACGGCCGGCGGGGCGGCGGTGTTCGCCCTCACCATGAGCGGGGCGGTGGCGATCCTGGTCCTGCGCACGGTCCCGGCGCTGCGGGTCATGCTCATCGGCGCCCCGGTGTTCGCCGCCGGGCTCCTCGTCCTGCTGGCCGGCGTGCAGGCCGCCTCGGTCGGGCTGTTCTTCGCCGGAACGGCGCTGGCCGGGTTCGGCTGGGGTGCGGGGTTCCAGGGGGCCCTGCGCACGGTGCTCCCGCTGGCCGGGCCGCACGAGCGGGCCGGGCTCATGTCGACCTTCTACGTCCTGAGCTACCTGGCGCTGTGCCTGCCGGCCATCGCCGCGGGGGTCGCCACCGACGCGTTCGGCCTGACCGCCGTCACCGACGTCTACGGCGGCGCCCTCATCGTTCTGGCGGTGCTGGCCGCCGCCGGCACTCTGGCGATGCACCGGTCCCAGGCGAAGGCCGCGCCGGCCGGGGCGCACTGAGGGGCGGCGTCCGCTGGAGGGGCGGCTCGGCGGCACCTGTTATGACGCTGTGTCGTGTCCCCGGCGCGGCATTACTACCGCCTGTAGTAGCGTCGGGGGCATGGCATTCGTTCACTCACTCCTCCTCTTCCTCCACCTGCTCGGGATGGCCGGGATCATCGCCGGGTTCCTGATGCAGGTCGCCACGGACAGCGCCAAGGCGCCCAAGGCCATCCTGCACAGCTCGCTGCTGCAGCTGGTCACCGGCCTCATCCTGGTCGGGCTCGCGGAGATGGGCGACGGCGCCGTCGACCACATCAAGATCGGCGTCAAGCTCCTCGTCGCGCTCGCCGTGGTGGTCATCGCGATCATCAACGTGCGCAAGCCCGCCACCAAGCTGGCGGTCTCGGCCGGCGTGCTCGCGATCGTCAACGTCGCGGTCGCCGTCTTCTGGGTCTGACGGCCCCGGCCGGCCCTCGGACGGAACGGCCGGAACCGCCGGGCGGGCTCCGCGTCCCGCACCGGCGGCCGCCGGACCAACGACCGTTCCGGCATGCCGAGCTCCGAGCGGCCCGCGCCCCGTTCGAAGGGGCGCGGGCCGCCTGCCGTTTCGTGGCCTCTTCCGGCCCCCGCACCTCCTGACGCGTCGGCATCCGGAAAAGTCACGTGCCGGAACGAGGCCGCGTCGGGGATCGTGGCACCGCACACCCCCACGGGAGGCCACAGGGAACCGATCCCGCTTCAGGCCCGTGTCGCCCGAGCGTCCCGGCCCGCCCTCACCCGTCGTAGAAGACGCGCTCCATCACGGTCCGGGCTCTGCGCGTCGCCTGGCGGTAGTCCTGGAGCAGCTGGGCCGCCGCGCCCTCGCCGTCCTCGCCGGTGCGGTAGCCCAGCGCCTCGGCGACGGCGCCCGCCTCGCGGGTGTCCGAGGGGATCGAGTCGCTCGGGCGCCCCCGCACCAGCATGATCATGCCGCGCACCCGCGCCGCCATCCGCCAGGCCACCTCCAGCACCGCGGCGTCGTCGGCGTCCAGCAGGTCCGCCCGCACGGCCGCCTCCAGGGCCGGGATCGTCTGGGTCGTGCGCAGGCCGGGCACATCGTGGGCGTGCCGCAGCTGGATCAGCTGCGCCACCCACTCCACGTCGCTCAGGCCGCCCCGGCCCAGCTTGGTGTGGAGCGCGGGGTCCGCCCCCCGCGGCAGCCGCTCGGCCTCCATCCGCGCCTTGAGCTTGCGGATCTCCAGCACCCCGGCGGCGTCCACCCCGCCCTCGGCGTAGCGCACCGCGTCCACCATCTCCATGAACCGCGCGCCCAGGCCGGCGTCCCCGGCCACCGGGGCCGCCCGCAGCAGCGCCTGCCGCTCCCAGGTCGCCGCCCACTTGCCGTAGTAGACCCGGTAGGAGTCGAAGGTGCGCACCAGCGGGCCGCTGCGCCCCTCGGGCCGCAGGTCGGCGTCGACCACCAGGGCCGGGTCGGCGGCGGGCATCTCCAGCAGCCGCCGCATCTCGCGCACCAGCGCCTCGGCGTGCGTCCGCGCCTCCTCGGGCTTGGCGCCCTCCACCGGCTCGTACACGAACATCACGTCGGCGTCGCTGGCGTAGGTCAGCTCCCGGCCGCCGAAGCGCCCCATGCCGATCACCGCCATCCGGCACGCGGGCGCGGCGTCGCGCTCGCCGGCCACCACGCGCTCGGCCGCGCGCAGCGCCGCGTCCACGGTCACCCGGCTGATCGCGCTCACCGACCGGCCCACCGACCCGATGTCGGCCACCTCCAGCAGGTCGGCGGCGGCCGTGCGGAACAGCTCCCGGCGGCGCAGCGCCCGCACCGCCGCCACGGCCGTGGCCATGTCGTCGTGCCGCCGCAGCGCCGCCTCGGCCTCGGTGGCCAGCTGGGTGGTGGGGCGCCGGACCAGCTCCTCGTCCCCGGCCAGCATCGCCACCGCCTCCGGGGCGCGCAGAAGCAGGTCGGTGGCGTAGCGGCTGGTGCCCAGCACGCGGGCCATGCGCTCGGCCACCCGCACATCGTCGCGGAGCAGCCGCAGGTACCAGGGGGTCGCCCCGAGCGCGTCGCTGACCTGCCGGAACCCCAGCAGACCGGCGTCGGGTCGGGGTGCGTCGGAGAACCAGCCCAGCATCACCGGCAGCAGCGTGCGCTGGATGGAGGCCCGGCGCGACACCCCCGAGGTGAGCGCCTGCAGGTGGCGCAGCGCCCCCTTGGGGTCGGCGAAGCCGAGCGCGCCCAGGCGCTCGCCGGCCTGCTCCGGGGTGAGCCGGGACTCGTCCCCGGGCAGGCGGGCCACCGCGTTGAGCAGCGGCCGGTAGAACAGCTTCTCGTGCAGCCGCCGCACGTCCCCGGCGACCCGCTTCCAGGCCGCCGTGACGTCGGTGACCGGGTTGGCCGCGTGGCCGAGCGCGCGGCCCAGGCGCCGCAGCGCCTCCTCACCGGACGGGGAGGACGCGTCCGGGAGCAGGTGGGTGCGGCGCAGCTTGTGCAGCTGCAACAGGTGCTCGACCCGGCGCAGGAAGCGGTAGGAGGAGGCGAGCCCGGCGGCGTCGGAGCGGCCCACGTAGCCCCCCGACGACAGCGCCTCCAACGCCTCCAGGGTGTTGCCCGAGCGCAGCGCGGCGTCGGCGCGCCCGTGCACCAGCTGCAGCAGCTGGACGCTGAACTCGATGTCGCGCAGGCCGCCGGGGCCCAGCTTGATCTCGCGCGCCGTCTCGGCGGCGGGGATGTGCGCCACCACCCGGCGGCGCATCGCCTGCACGTCCTCCACGAAGTTCGTGCGGTCGGCGGCGCGCCAGACCATCGGGCCGATCGCCTCCAGGTAGGCGGCGCCCAGCTCGGCGTCGCCGGCCACCGGGCGCGCCTTGAGCAGCGCTTGGAACTCCCAGGTCTTGGCCCAGCGCTCGTAGTAGGCCACGTGCCCGGACAGCGGGCGCACCAGCGGGCCGTTCCGGCCCTCCGGGCGCAGGCCGGGGTCGACCTCCCACAGCGTGCCCTCGCCGTCGGTCTCGGCGGGGATCGCCATCATCCGCGAGGCCAGGCGGGTGGCGGCCTGCATCGCCTCGTGCTCGTCGGTGCCGGGGGCGGGTTCGGCGACGAAGACCACGTCCACGTCGCTGACGTAGTTCAGCTCGCGCCCGCCGCACTTGCCCATGCCGATCACGGCCAGCCGGCACGCCGCCGCGTCCTGCGGGGACTCGCCGCGGGCCACGGCCAGGGAGGCGTCGAGCACCGCGGCGGCCAGGTCGGCCAGCTCGGCGCCGACCGCGGCCAGGTCGGCGGCGCCGGTCAGGTCGCGCCCGGCCAGGCGCAGCACCCGGCGGTGGTAGGCGGCACGGAGCGCGCGGGAGGGGTTGTCGTCGGGGGCGGTGTCCGGGTCGGCCGCGGGGGCGGCGGCGGTGGGGTCGGCGCCGACGGTGTGCATCAGGCCGTCGCGCAGCTCGGCGGCGCCGGGGGTGCGGGCGGCGTCGGGACCGCGCAGCTCGCGCCAGTCGCCGGGGTGGCGGACCAGGTGGTCGGTGAGGGCGTCGCTGGCGCCGAGCACGGCGGTCAGCCGGGCGCGCAGGTCGGCGTCGCCGTCCAGGGCCTCCAGCAGCTCGCCGGCGTCGGGGGCCTGCTCGGCGATGCGCACCAGGCCGGTGAGGGCCTGGTCGGGGTCGGCGGCCGCGGCCAGGGCCTGCAGCAGCTCGTGGTGGTCGGCCGGGTCGATCCCGGCCTCGTCCAGCAGGCGCAGCGCCCGCGCCCCCTCGCCGAATCCGAGCCGGGCCAGGGCGCCGGCCGTGGTCCTCGTCGTCCCCTCGCGCATGGTCACGCTCCAACGTTAGCCCGGTGGGCCGGAGCCGAGGGAGGGCGGGGGACCGGCGCGGCGGAGGTGAGGGCAGGGGGCGGGCGGCCGAAAGGGTGGCGTGGATCACTCGGAGGCGGGGGAACAGATCTTGTTGAACCATCGTTCAAGGAATTAAGTTGAACCATCGTTCAATAACACGGCCGGTCGCCGAGGGGCGCCGGCGGCGATCGAAGGGGGAGAGTCCATGCCTTGGCTGCTGCTCATCGGGGCGATCCTCGCCGAAGTGACGGCCACCATCTCGCTGCGCTTCTCCGAGGGGTTCACCCGGCTGGTGCCCTCGGTGATCACCGCCATCGGGTACGGCACCGCGTTCCTGCTCCTGGCCCAGACTCTCAAGCAGGGCATGCCGGTGGGGGTCGCCTACGGGATCTGGGCGGCGGTGGGTGTATCCCTGGTCGCGGTCATCGGGGCGCTCTTCCTGGGCGAGTCCCTCACCTGGGTGCAGGTGGCGGGCATCCTGCTGATCATCGGCGGTGTCATGGCGATCGAGTTGGGAGGGGCGCATTGAGCGCCGAGAGCGCGGCCAGGGACGGGTCCGACGGGGCGGCGGAGAAGGAGGACGGGCGGCGAGCGCGGGGTGAGCGCCGCCGGGCCGCCATCATCGCCGCCACACTGCGGGTGGTGGAGCGGGACGGCGTCGGCGGCGTCACCCATCGGGCGGTGGCGTCCGAGGCCGGGATCCCGGCCAGCTCGGCGGTCTACTACTTCGCCACGATCGACGACCTGCTCGTGGCGGCGCTCAGCGAGGCGGCGGACGCCTATGTCCGCCACGCGCGCGAGGCGGTCGAGGGCGGTAAGGACCCGCTGGAGGCGGTGTGCGAGTCGGTCGTGCACGCCGGGACGGGTGTGGGGCGCAAGCGGGTGCTCGCCGAGTACGAGCTGACCCTGCTGGCGGTGCGCCGGCCTTCGCTGCGGCCCATCGCCCGGAGGTGGATGGACATGGTCACCGAGATCGCGAGCGGCTACTCCGACGACCCGGTGGCGGTGCGCACGGCCGTGGCCGCGGCGGACGGGCTGTGCGTGGAGGCGCTCCTGGACGATCGCGAGGTGGACCCCGAGGAAGTCGGGGCGGTCCTGCGCCACGCACTGCGGATCGACTGACCTGGGGTGGGAGCGGTCGGCCCCTGCATCGTGGCCGCTCCCGCCCGCGGCGCGCAGGTTCCACGAGCGGGTGTTCGGCGGCACGAAGGCGCGATGCCGCCTCGGCGCCGGGGCAGCCCTGGACGTTCCGGCCTGCTGGGCGGCAACGCCCCTCCGGGAAGCGAGAGTGGTGCCCTGAGCCGCGCCTGGGGCGGGCAGGGCGCAGATCGCCGCTGCCCCTGATGACGGAACCCTGCGCGAGGAGTGCCGGGCTTGGAGAAGGCGCACCCATGCCCGCCCTCCGTCTGCCCCGTCACGGCGCCGGTGTCTCGCTCGTGGTGCCCGGTGCGGCCGGCTTCGGCGAGCGCCGTCCCCTCGCCCGGCTCGACGGGAATCCGAAGCGGTCGAGCCATCACGCGACAGAGGGGCCACGCTGCTCGCCCCCCTCTCCTCCGGAGAGCGGATCGGGAGTGGCGGAAACGACACCCCGCTCCGTCGGCCCTCACGGCGCCGTCAGTGGGCCCGCCGTGGGGTGTACGACCGCCTTCTGTGCGGGCGGTGCCGGTTCCGCCCGCACTGACCCGGCCTGACGCGCCGATCCCGACCCGGTTCAGGGCCCTCCCGGACCACTGGGATGATGGCTCCTGCCATGTCAGACGCCCGGTACGGTCTCCCATTCGCCCTGCTCAGGGCGGCGCTCTTCGCCGCCGTGTGCACAGGGCCGGCGATGCTGGGCCACACCGGTGCCGGGGCCCCCGCGCCCGGTCCGGGCGTCTTCGCGGCCTGCTGGGCGGGGATCGCGCTGCTCGCACTGCCGTTCGCCCGCGGGCGGCGCTCGGTGGCCTCGCTGGCCCCGGGGCTGCTGGGCGCGCAGCTCCTGCTGCACCTGGCCTTCTCCGCCTCCGCCCCGCCGCTGCCGAGTGGGCCCGCGCCGGTCTCGCTGGAGCACATGTGCGGCGGCCTGGCGGTGCACGGCGACACCGGCATGCTGCTCGCCCACGCCTGGGCGGCGCTGGTCACCGGGTGGTGGCTGGCCTCGGGCGAAGAGGCGCTGTGGGCGGTGCTGCGCCTCCTGCGCGTCCGGCTCCCGCGCCGGCTGAAGCCCGCCGTGCTGCCGATGCCCGCGCCTTCGTGGCCCGTGGAACGGCCGCGGCCCCCGTATAGGACCCACTTCCTCCGCTACGCCCTCGCGGGCCGCGCCCCTCCGCGGTGGGCGCCGCGACCGTGCACTATGTCGGCCTGACCCCGCCGACCCGCCGGGGAGGGGCGCGCGCCGTGCGGGCGCGGACACCGGTACCCCCGTACGCGACGATGGTGAGGAGAGGCGCGAGGATGCGCAGGAAGATGTGCGCGGCCGCCGGTGCGGCGGCCGCGGTGGCGCTGCTGGCCGGATGCGGAGGCCAGGCGGCGACCGGTGACGGGGACTCCCCCTACAACGGCAGCGAGATCGAGGGCGCGTTCACGCTGCCCTCCACCGAGTTCACCGACAACAAGGGCGAGCCCTACGAACTCAAGGCGGACTCGGCCGGCACGTACACGGCGGTGTTCATCGGGTTCACCAACTGCCCGGACATCTGCCCGACGACCATGGCGGACATGTCCCAGGCGGCGGGGATGCTCGACGCGGCCGAGCGCGATCAGTTCCGGACCGTGTTCATCACGGCGGACCCGGAGCGGGACGACCCCGAGCTGCTCGACATGTGGCTGGGCAGCTTCGACCCCTCGTTCGTGGGGCTCACCACGGACCTGGAGAAGACCGACGCGACCGCCGAGGAGCTGGGCATCTCGGTCTCCCGGCCGGAGGACCGCTCCGGCGACTACCAGGTCGACCACGGCGGCCAGACGCTGCTCTTCGACCCGGAGGGGAACTCGAAGGTCATGTGGTCCTACGGCACGGAGCCGGAGAAGATCGCAGAAGACGTCGAGACCGTGATCGGGGAGGACGCGTGATGGGGGCCCGAGGGATCGCCGTGGCCGCCTCCGCCCTGGGGGCGCTCGCCCTGGCGGCGGGGTGCGGGCCGCAGGAGCCGCGGATCGAGGCGGCGGACGCGACGGTGCGGGTGCCGCTGAACCCGGACGTGACGTCGGCCTACCTGGTGATCGAGAACACCGGGGGCGCCGACGACACGCTCACGGGCGTGGAGACCGAGGCCGCCGACGAGGTCCAGATGCACGAGAGCGTCGAGAAGGACGACGGCACCACCGGCATGGAGGAGCGCGCCGAGATCCCGGTGAAGGCGGGCGAGACCGTCGAGTTCGCCTCCGGGGGCCTGCACCTGATGCTGATGGGCCCCGAGGAACTCGACGCCGGCGAGACGGTCCCCCTGGAACTCCACTTCGCCGAGTCCGGCACCGTTGAGGTCCAGGCCGAGGTCGAAGACGTCATGGGCGAAGGCGGCCAGGACGACGGCGACATGGACGACACGGGCCACCAGGACATGGACCACGAGGACATGGGCGACATGGACCACGGCGACATGCAGCACTGACCGGGTGGCCGCCCGAGCCGCGAGGGTCGGCGAGGGGCCGGGGCCGAAACGGGCCCGGCCCCTGTTGAACCGGCCCCCGTGCTGGGGCGGAACCGGCGCGGGCCCTTGGGGCCCGGTTGACGGCGGCGGACCCGTGGTGCCGGGCGGGAAACGGCGGAGGGCCGCCGCCCCGGGTGGGGGCGGCGGCCCTCTCTGCGCACTGTTCCTCGGCCTGCGGCCGTCGGATCAGATGTCGTAGTACAGCTCGAACTCGCGCGGGTGGGGGCGCAGGCGGAGGGAGTCGATCTCCTCGGTGCGCTTGAAGTCGATGTAGGTCTCGACCAGGTCCGGGGTGAAGACCCCGCCCTCGAGCAGGAACTCGTGGTCGGCCTCCAGGGCGTCCAGGGCCTCCTCGAGGGAGGCGGGGACCGTCTCGACCGCCGCGGCCTCGGCCGGGGGCAGCTCGTAGAGGTCCTTGTCCATCGGCTCCGGCGGCTCGATCTTGTTCTTGATGCCGTCCATGCCGGCCATCAGCATCGCCGAGAAGGCCAGGTACGGGTTGGCCGAGGGGTCCGGGACGCGGAACTCCAGGCGCTTGGCCTTGGGGTTCGGGCCGGTCAGCGGGATGCGGATGCAGGCCGAGCGGTTGCGCTGGGAGTAGACCAGGTTGATCGGGGCCTCGTAGCCCGGCACCAGGCGGTGGTAGGAGTTCACCGTCGGGTTGGTGAAGGCCAGCAGCGCGTTGGCGTGCTTGAGCAGGCCGCCGATGTAGTAGCGGGCCGTGTCCGAGAGCTGGGCGTAGCCCGACTCGTCGAAGAACAGCGGCTCGCCGTCCTTCCACAGGCTCTGGTGGCAGTGCATGCCGGACCCGTTGTCGCCGAACAGCGGCTTGGGCATGAAGGTCACGGTCTTGCCGGCGGCGTTGGCCGTGTTCTTCACGATGTACTTGTAGAGCTGCACCCGGTCGGCCTGCTGGAGCAGGGTGCCGAACTTGATGCCGATCTCGGCCTGGCCGGCGGTGCCGACCTCGTGGTGCTGCAGCTCGACGTCGAGGCCGCCCTCGATGAGGTTGCGGACCATCCGCGAGCGCAGGTCGCTGTAGTGGTCGACCGGCTCGACCGGGAAGTAGCCGCCCTTGTAGCGCGGCCGGTAGCCGAGGTTGCCGCCGTTCTGCGCGGTGCCGGTGTTCCAGGCGCCCTCGATGGAGTCGATCTGGTAGTAGCCGGTGTTCGCACGCGTCTCGAAGCGGACGTCGTCGAAGATGTAGAACTCGGCCTCCGGGCCGAAGAACGCGGTGTCGGCGATGCCGCTGCTCTTGAGGTAGGACTCGGCCTTGCGGGCGACGTTGCGCGGGTCGCGGCTGTAGGACTCCAGGGTCAGCGGGTCGTGGACGAAGAACGTCATGTTCAGCGTCTTGAACTCGCGGAACGGGTCCAGAACGGCGGTGCTCAGGTCGGGCAGCAGCAGCATGTCCGACTCGTGGATCGCCTGGAACCCTCGGATCGAGGACCCGTCGAACATCTGGCCCTTGGTGAACGTGTCCTCGTCGACGTTCTCCGTGGGGAGCGTGACGTGGTTGACGCCACCGAACAGGTCGGTGAAGCGGACGTCGAGGAACTTGACGTCCTCGTTCCGGATGAACGCGAGGGCCTCTTCGGCGCTGCTGAACAAGACATACCTCCGAGCAGATGTGAGAGGGGGCGCGGCGGCGCGGGCCGCGGCCCGTTGTCCGCGACCCCCTCCTCGGCCACGTTGACGACGCTAGGAGGGCGTCGTTTCTCGTCCATGTCTCGTATGTTTCCTGCGCGTTACGGGGTGCGGCGTTTCCCCTGCCCAGCGGGACGGGTCCGTCGTAACCCCGGGAAAACGGCCTTTCCAGGCGCCCGGGGGAGGGTGGTCCGGAACCGTCCGTGCTGCGCCGCCGATACCGTGTGAACCATGGAAAGACACGGCGACGCGGCCCCTGACGAGGACGAATTCCGCTACCGGGGCAACCGGTTGGGGATGCCCGAGGAGGGGGCGGGCTCGGTGCCCGGTATCGGGCGCAGGCTGCTGGCCCTGCTGCTGGACTGGGGACTGAGCCTGGCGATCGCCTACGGAATCCTGGGCGCCGACCCGCAGGAGGCCCAGTACGTTCCCCTGATGGTGTTCGCGGTGATGACCGCGCTGCTGCTGACGCTCTTCGGCACGACCGTGGGAAAGCGCATCACCGGCACCGGCGTCGCCGCGACCGGCGAGCGCGCCCTGCCCTGGCCCCTGGCGGTCGTCATCCGCACCGTGCTGCTGTGCCTGGTCATCCCCGCCGTCGTCTACGACCGCGACCAGCGCGGCCTGCACGACCGCGCCGCAGGGACCGTGTCCCGGCGCCTCTGAGGACGTGTCCTGGGCCCCTCCACCGCCCGGCCCTTCCCCCTTGTTGATCTCGGGGAACCCGGCCTTATGGAGGCCGCCATAAGCCCGGGTTCCCCGAGATCAACAAGGGGCTGGTGGCCGGGACGACCGTCCGAACGCGGCCCGGGCCTGCACCGCCCGTTTCCGGAACGAAACACCGTGGGGCATCCGGACGAGCGGCTCAGGGTGTGGAGAGCACGGCCGGGTCATGCCGTGTGACACGAACGATCCCGAGAACGGGCCCAAACGAAGAAGCCGCCCGGCCCCTTAGGGCCGGACGGCTTCTCGCCCTCGTGTCTGTGGCGAAGCACCCGCGGCGGCGTCAGCGTGTCTGGGGCTTGGGGCCCTTCGGCATCTTCACGCCCTTGGGCATCGGGCCCTTGGGCATCTGCACGGCCGACGGCAGCGCCTTGAGGCGGTACCTCAGCTCGGCCACCTTGGTCTTGTCCAGGTTCCGGGGCAGCTTCATCATGTGCTTCTGCAGGTCGGCGATGGCCACCTGGCCCTCGCCGCTGCCGACCAGCACGTCGTAGATGGGCATCTCGTAGGCGACCCGCGCCACGCGCTTCTTCTCCGCGCCGATGATCTTGCGCAGCCGCTGGGGGTCCCCCTCGCCGACGAGGACGACGCCGGGGCGGCCGACCACGCGGTGCACGACGTCCATCTGCCGGGTGGCGGTCACCCCCGGCTCCACCGACCAGTCCCCGCGCATGTTCTCCAGCACCGCCATGCCCGCGCCCAGCTGGCCGTCGAGCATCGTGTACTGGATCTTCTGGGCCGACCGGGTGAAGTAGATGAACCCGGCCAGGAACGCGATGGGGATGCCCAGGCTGAGCCAGTAGAGCCATCCTCCGCCGGTGACCAGGCCGCCGACGACCGACAGTGCCACCAGGCCCACGAAGATCCCGACCGCGGTCGGGATCGTCTTCGGGCTCTGCTTGTGCACGACCTTGGCGACCATGCCGAGCTGCTTGAACCGGCCCGGCCGCTTCTGCTGCTCCCCGGCGCCGCCCTTGGCGGTGGCCTGGGAGTTGCTGGTGTCCTTGGGCTTCTTCGCCATACCTTCCAGGATATGGCCCACCCGGGTGCCAACGTGAAACGGCGGCCGTCGGCCGCCGTTTCAGCTTGATTACTTTGTGATGAGTGGTTTGTCCGGGTCAGGCCTGTGCGGTCTGCGCGGCCTCTGCCTCGCGCTTCTCGACCGCCTGCTTGTACAGCCGCCCCGCCCGGTAGGACGAGCGCACCAGCGGACCCGACATCACGCCCGCGAAGCCGATCTCCTCGGCCTCCTCCGACAGCTCGACGAACTCCTCCGGCTTGACCCACCGGTCGATCGGGTGGTGCAGCTTGGAGGGGCGCAGGTACTGGGTGATGGTCAGCAGGTCGCACCCGGCCTCGTGCAGGTCGCGCATGGCCTCGCTGATCTCGTGCCGCTCCTCGCCCATGCCCAGGATCAGGTTGGACTTGGTCACCAGCCCGGCCTCGCGCGCCTTGGTGATGACCTCCAGGGAGCGCTCGTAGCGGAACCCGGGGCGGATCCGCCGGAACACCCGCGGGACCGTCTCCACGTTGTGCGCCAGCACCTCCGGCCGCGACCCGAACACCTCGCCGAGCTGGTCGTCGTCGGAGTTGAAGTCGGGGATGAGCAGCTCGACGCCGGTTCCCGGGTTGAGCTCGTGGATCTTGCGGACCGTCTCGGCGTAGAGCCAGGCACCGCCGTCGTCGAGGTTGTCGCGGGCCACGCCGGTGACCGTCGCGTAGCGCAGCTCCATGGTGCGCACCGAGTTGGCGACCTTGGTCGGCTCCATCCGGTCCAGGGGCGACGGCTTGCCGGTGGCGATCTGGCAGAAGTCGCACCGGCGCGTGCACTGGTCGCCGCCGATGAGGAAGGTCGCCTCGCGGTCCTCCCAGCACTCGTAGATGTTGGGGCAGCCGGCCTCCTGGCAGACCGTGTGCAGGCCCTCCCGCTTGACCAGCGAGTGCAACTCGCTGTACTCGGGCCCCATCTTCGCCTTGATCTTGATCCACGGCGGCTTCTTCTCGATGGGCGTCTCACTGTTGCGGGCCTCGATCCGCAGCAGCTTGCGGCCCTCGGGAGCGATGGTCAACGCGGACCCTTCCTTTCCTCGTCCCTCGTGGGGAGGTCGTCGTCGTGCTCGGGCGCCCTCAGGCGCTCGCCGGCTCCGCCGGGGCCTGGGCCCCCGGGCTGTGCTCCTCCGGGCCGTGCTCCCCCGGGAGGGGCGGCGGCGCGCCGTCACTGTGGCTGTAGGACTCGGCGCCGAGCACCGCGGCCAGGTGCGCCTCCACGCGCGGCAGAACCTCGGCCACCGGCACGTCGCGGCCCACCTCGCGGGAGATGCTGGTGACGTCCCCCTCCTCGGCGGGGATGCCGCACGGGACGATCCTCTGGAACCACGAGAGATCATTGTCGCAGTTGAGGGCGAAACCGTGCATGCCGACCCCGCGTGAGATGCGGCAGCCGATGGCGGCGACCTTGCGTTCGATGAGCCCCCGGCCGGGGTCGGCGTCCAGCCACACCCCGGTCCTGCCCTCGACCCGCCGCCCCGTCAGCCCGTACTCGGCCACGGTGCGGATGATCGCCTCCTCCAGCATCCGCACGTAGGCGACCACGTCGATCGGGTCGGCCAGGCGGACCATCGGATAGACGGTGAGCTGGCCGGGACCGTGCCAGGTGATCTTGCCGCCGCGGTCGATGTCGAAGACGGGGGTGCCGGGCCAGGTCTGCTCCCGGTCCCACTTGCTGGTGCGCTTCCCGGCCGTGTACACGGGCTCGTGCTGGAGCATGAGCACCGTGTCGGGGATGAGGTCGGCGACACGGCTCTGGTGGAGCCGCTTCTGGAGGTCCCAGCCCTCCTGGTAGGGGACCGGGTCGTCGCCGAGCCGGGCGAAGACGAGCTCACTCATACATCCCACCTTATGCCCTCGGCGGGGGCCGGGCGGAAGGCGCCCTGGGTGCGGGAAACCCCCGGTCCGGGCGGGAATACCGCGCACCGGAGCGGTGTTCGACGCCCGCCGTCCGGCTCTGGCCGCGGCCTCGGATGCGGTTGCGGGGCCCGTTTCGGGCGGGACCCGTCTACGGGCGGTGCGCGGGCGCGGCCGGCGTGTCGGCCGAGGTGTACGGCCGCTCAGTGCCCGTACAGCAGCGAGGTGAGCGCTGGGCCCAGGGTCGGGTGCTCGAACGCGAACCCGGCCTCCTCCAGGCGTGCGGGCAGGACCCGCTGGCTCACCAGGGCCGCCTCATCGGCGAAGCCGCCCAGCGCCGCGCGCATCGCGAACGCGGGCACGGGCAGCGGCGCGGGACGGCCGACCGCGGCCGCCACCGCGCGCGTGTAGGCGGCGTTGGTCACCGGCTCGGGCGCACACAGGTCGAAGGGGCCGGTCAGGTCGGGCCGCTCCAGCAGGAAGCGCATGGCCGCCACGTGGTCGTGCCGGCCGATCCAGCTCATGTACTGGCGCCCGGAGCCCAACCTCCCGCCCAGGCCGAGGCGGAACAGCGGCAGCACCGTGCCCAGGAGCCCGCCGTCGGCGTCCAGTACCAGGCCGGTGCGCAGGTGGGCGGTGGAGATCCCGGCCTTCTCCGCGGCCTCGGTGGCGCGCTCCCAGTCCCGGCACACGTCCGCCAGGAAGCCTTCGCCCTTGGCGGCGGTCTCGTCGACGGCGTGGTCCCCGGTGTCGCCGTAGTAGCCCACCGCCGATCCTGACAGCAGGCGGCCGGGCGGTGCGTCCATGGCGGCCAGCGCCTCGGCGAGGGTGCGGGTTCCGGCCACCCGGCTCTGCCGGATGGCGCGCCGCCGCGCGGTGGTCCAGCGGGCGGGGCCCAGCGGCGCGCCCGCCAGGTGCACCACGGCGTCGGCGCCGGCCAGCGGGTCGGTGTCGACCGTGCCGCCCTCGGGGTCCCACCGCGCCTCGTCGTCGCCGCGGGCGGGGCGCCGCACCAGGTGCACGACCCGGTGCCCGTCGTCGGTGAGCGAGCGCGCCAGGGCGCTCCCGAGGAGTCCGTTGGATCCGGTGATCGCGACCTTCATGGAGGCTCCCTACCCGGTTTCGGCCCCGGGCGTACGTCGTTCCCGAGGGCGGATCTCGGGCTGGGCGTGTTGAGGAGAGCGCGGTGACGGGGCGGCTGGTGCCCTGCTTCGGGCTGCTTGCCGGGTGGCCGGCCGCTGGGGTACAGGGGGCGGCGACGAGGCGAGGTCGATGGCGGCCGGCGCTCTGGCTGGCCGCCGGGCCTCTCGTGGTCCGGGAATAGCGGCAACGACGGCCCAGCTGGCGCCCCGCTCGCGCCTGTCTGCCGGGCGGCGGGGCCCTTCGGTGCGAGGAGAGGGCGGCGACGACGAAGCGCGACGGTTCCCCGGGGTCGCCGGTCGGCCGCCGGGCCTCTCGTGGTCCTGGTAGGGGTGTGGTCGGGTCTGGTGTTGCCCGCTCGCGCCCGCGGCGCCCCGCCCGGCCCAGGCCGGTCGCCCTTCGATCAGAGGAACCATTGTGAACTGGGCGAATACGCACCGTCATGGGGCGGCGAGAGCGGAAGCGCGCTGATCGACGCCTCGAGGCGGCCTCTAGGTGCGATCCCGGCCAGACCAGAACGGGGTTCGGTGCCAAGGTGCCCGTATTGTTCCTGTTCGTCCGCCCGTCGAGAGAGGGGAGGTGGCGGGGAAGGGGTGCGGCGCCCGTCTGCGCTGGGCCTCGTGTCGGTTTCGCCCCGTCTTTGGCTACCCGGGGTAATGGAGAGCGCTGCAAACGGGGTTGAGGTGTCGGTAGAAGGGGTGTCGGAGACCGAATCCCGTTCTGGTCTGGCCACGATCGCACACTCAGCCGTCCCCGGGTGCCGCTCCGGGCGCGCGAGACCCGTTTCCCCTTTCGATCCGGACAAACGGGACGCCCGGCGGGTCGTGTCCGCCGGAGACCGGCCCGGAAGGGCTCGATCTCCATCGTGAGTGGTGACATCGCCACGCAATGTGCAATTGCGTGGCGATGTCACCACTCACGATGCTCAAGCGCCGCCTGGTGCGCCCGGTATGCCCGGAACACGAAAAGGAGGGGCCCGCCGAAGCAGCAGGCCTCCCGGAGGCCGACCGGCGGCACCGGGGAAGCGCCCCTCCTCTTCGTCGATGCCGTCCCCCTGGCACTGAAGGGCCCTGTCACCCGGCAAGCAGCCCTGAGCGGGGTACCTGCGGTGCCGTCGTCGCTGCTGTTCCCGGACCGCGAGAGGCCAGGCGGCCGACCGGCAGCACCAGGGGACCCGCCCCGCTTCGTCGTCGCCGCTCTCCTCATGGCACTCCGGTGGACCCGCGCCCGGCCGGGGCCCGTGAGCGGGGTACCGGCTGTTCGGCCGCCGCCGCCTCCTCCTCCGCCTCCGGCGGCCATCCGCGCGCCCGGCGCCCGACAGCGCCGTCCGGTGAACCGCAGCCTCCGTCGTCGCCGCCCTTCCCTGATCCACAGGGGCCCCGTCACCCGGCAAGCAGGCGTGAGCGGGGCGCCGGTCGTCCCGTCGCCGCTACTGTTCCCGGGCTCCGTGGTCCTCGGTGCTCGCCTGTGCTCGTCTGCGAACGCCTGTGCCTCAGAGCCGGGCCGTCGGCCGTGGGCGGTGGGGCCGAGTCGGCGCCGCCTGACGCCCGCCCATCGGTCCGGGCGGGCGCTGAAATCGGTGATCGGGGGCGACTTCGGGCGCTGCGCGGGGAATCTCGCGCCAATTCCTCGGAATCCCTGCGCCACAGGTGATCACGGCTCTACCTTGGGTTCATCCGGGCACGCCGCACATCGGTGCCGGGCCCGGGCCGACCTTTGGTGATGGGGATCACCAGGGGGATGGTGAATGGTGGGGTAACAAGGCGGGGCGGCGCCCGGGAGGGCGCCGCCCCGCTGTTCGTCCGGGCCGGGCGGCTCCGGTCCGCATGCCGGTTCCGAGGGCGGGCGCTCGTCGGGGGCGCGCCCGCACCGGGCCGGGGATACGCCCCCGCACACAGAGAACGCGGCGGGCCGCTGCGGCCGGCTCGTGGAAGCCGGCCGCAGCGGCCCGCCGCGTGGGGCTCCAGGGGTGCTCCCCGGCCCCGGAAGCGCTTTAGGCCAGGCCCAGGGCGGCCTCGAAGGCGCCCTCCTCCAGGCGCTCCTTGACCGCCTGCAGGAACCGGGCGGCGTCGGCCTTGTCGATGAGCCGGTGGTCGTGGGTGAGCGCCAGGTACGCCATCGAGCGCACCGCCATGACCTCGCCCAGCTCCGGGTCCTCCACGACGACCGGGCGCTTGACCACGGCGCCGGTGCCCAGGATGGCCACCTGCGGCTGGTTGATGATGGGCGTCTCGAACAGCGCGCCCACCGCGCCGGTGTCGGTGATGGTGAAGGTGCCGCCGCTCAGCTCGTCGGGGTTGAGCTCCCCGGTGTGCGCGCGCCGGCTCAGGTCGGAGATCTTGCGCGCCAGGCCGCCCAGGTTCAGGTCGCCGGCGTCCTTGATGACCGGGGCCAGCAGCCCGCGCTCGGTGTCCACCGACACCGACAGGTTCTCCAGGTCGTGGTAGGTGACCTCGTAGCTGTCGCTGTCGATGACCGCGTTGAGCTTGGGGTGGGCCTTGAGCGCCTCCACCGCGGCCAGCGCGAAGAAGGTGAAGAAGTCCAGCTCCACGCCCTCGCGCGCGGCGAACTGCTCGGAGGCCTGCCCGCGCAGCCGCGCGATGTTGGTCATGTCGACCTCGACCACCTGGGTGACCTCGGCCGAGATGCGCAGCGACTCGGCCATCTGGTCGGCGATGGTCTGCCGCAGGCGGGACATCTTCTCGGTGCGGCCGCGCAGCGTGGTGTCCGGCGCCGGGGCGGTGCGGGCCGGGGCCGCGGGAGCGGCGGGCTCCTTGGCGGTCGCGGCGGCGTCCAGGACGTCCTGCTTGCGGATCCGGCCGCCCACGCCGGTGCCGCGCACCGACCCCAGGCTCACCCCGTGCTCGGCGGCGAGCTTGCGCACCAGCGGCGTCACGTAGGCCTCGGTGACGGCGTCGGTGCCGGAGGCCGTGCCGGTCCCGCTGATCGTCTCCACGTCCACCGCGGGGGCCGAGTCGCGGTCGGCGGCGGCCGGGCGCTCCGGGGCGGGGCTCGGAGCCGGGGCCGGGGCGGGAGCGGGCTCCTGGGCGGCGGCCTGCGGGGCCGGCTCGGGCTCGGGGGCGGGTGCGGGCTCGGGCTCCGGCTCGGGCTGCGCCTCCTTGGCCGCGGGCGCAGCATCCTCGGCCGGGGCCTCGCCCGCCTCGGAGATGACGGCGATCTGGGCGCCGATCTCCACCGTCTCGTCCTCGGCGACGAGGATCTGGGAGAGCACACCGGAGACGGGGGAGGGGATCTCGGTGTCGACCTTGTCGGTGGAGACCTCCAGCAGCGGCTCGTCGACCGCGACGGTGTCGCCCTCCTTCTTGAGCCACTGGGTGACGGTGCCCTCGGTGACACTCTCACCCAGTGCGGGCATTTCAACGGAAGTCGGCATGGGGTCCTCTTAGTGAAAACGTATGGAGCGCGGAGAAGAAGAGAGCGGGGCGGGCCCGGGGCCCGCCCCGCGGGGGTGCGTCAGTCGTGGACGTGCAGCGGCTTGCCCGCCAGTGCCAGGTGCGCCTCGCCCAGCGCCTCCGACTGCGTCGGGTGCGGGTGGATGAGCTGCGCGACCTCGGAGGGCAGCGCCTCCCAGTTGTAGATGAGCTGGCCCTCGGCGACCAGCTCACCGACCCGGGAGCCCACCATGTGGACGCCCAGCACCGGGCCGTCCTTCTGCGCGATGACCTTGACGGCGCCCTGCGTCTGCAGGATCTGGCTCTTGCCGTTGCCCGCCAGGTTGTAGTTGGTCTCCACGACCTCGTAGCCGCGCTCCTTGGCCGTCGCCGAGGTGATGCCGACCGAGGCGACCTCCGGCTCGCAGTAGGTGATGCGGGGGACGCCGTCGTAGTCGATGGCCGGCGGGTTGAGCCCGGCGATCCGCTCGGCCACGAAGATGCCCTCGGCGAAGCCCACGTGGGCCAGCTGCAGGGTCGGGATCAGGTCGCCGACCGCGTAGATGTTGCCCACGCCGGTGTGCAGGTTCTCGTCGACCGTGACGAACCCGCGCTCCATCGGGATGCCCTGCTCCTCGTAGCCCAGGCCCTCGGAGACCGGGCCGCGGCCGATGGCCACCAGCAGGACCTCGGCCTCCAGGGTCTTGCCGCCCTGCAGGGTGACGCTGACGCCCGTGTCGGTGGTCTTGACGCTCTCGAACGGAGTGCCCAGCTCCTGCTTGATGCCCCGCTTGCGGAAGGCCCGCTCCAGCAGCTTGGAGCTGGACTCCTCCTCGACCGGGACCAGGTGCGGGAGCGCCTCGACGACGGTGACCTCGGCGCCGAAGGAGCGGTAGACGCTGGCGAACTCCACGCCGATGACGCCGCCGCCCAGCACCACGACCGAGGAGGGCGTCTTGTCCATCCGCAGCGCCTGCTCGCTGGTGACGACCTTCTCGCCGTCGATGTCCAGGCCCAGGGTCTTGGGCTTGGAGCCGGTGGACAGCAGGATGTTGCGGCCCTTGTAGGCGGTGCCGCCGACGGTGACCTCGTCGGGGCCGGTGAGCTTGCCCTCGCCCTCGACGACGGTGATCCCGCGGGACTTGATCAGCCCGGACAGGCCCTTGTGCAGGCCGCCGACGACCTTGTCCTTGTACTTGTGGACGGCGGGGACGTCGATGCCGTCGAAGCTCGACTTCACGCCGAACTTCTCGCCCTCCTTGGCGGAGTCGGCGACCTCGGCCGCGTGCAGCAGCGCCTTGGTGGGGATGCAGCCCTGGTGCAGGCAGGTGCCGCCGAGCTTGTCTTTCTCGATCAGGGCGACACTCATGTCCAGTTCGGCCGCGCGCAGCGCCGCCGCGTAGCCGCCGCTGCCGGCGCCCAGGATCACGAGGTCGAAGGTGCCGCCGCTCTCACTCACGGGAAGGACACTCCTTGGTGTGGATGTAATGGTGTTCGTCCGTCGGTGACGGTGCGGCGCGTCCGGGCGCGTGTCCCGCCCGGACGCGCCCGGTCTCAGGTCTGCGCGCCGCCGGCCAGGTCCTCGACCAGCCGCACCAGCGTGCGGGTGGCCGAACCGGTGCCGCCCTTGGGCGTGTAGCCGAACGGGGCGCCCTGGTTGAAGGAGGGCCCGGCGATGTCCAGGTGGGCCCAGCGCTGGCCGTCGGCGATGAACTCCTTGAGGAAGACGCCGGCGCTGAGCATGCCGCCCCAGCGCTCACCGGCCACGTTGGCGATGTCGGCGACCGCCGAGTCCAGGCCCTTGCGCAGCTCCTCGGGCAGCGGCATGGGCCAGGCGGCCTCGCCCGCGGCGTCCGCCGCGGCGGTGACCGAGGCGCGGGTCTCGTCGTCGGAGGCCATGACCCCGAAGACCCGGGTGCCCAGGGCGACGATCTGCGCGCCGGTGAGGGTGGCGACGTCGACCACCAGGTCGGCGCCGTCCTCCTGGGCCCGGACCAGGGCGTCGGCCATGACCAGGCGGCCCTCGGCGTCGGTGTTGAGGACCTCCACCGTCTTGCCGCCGTACATGGTCAGCACGTCGGAGGGGCGCTGGGCGGTGCCCGAGGGCATGTTCTCCGCGATGGCCAGGTAGGCGACCGCGTTGACCTTCGGCTTGAGGATCGCGACGGCCCGCATGGCGCCCAGCACCGCGGCGGCGCCGCCCATGTCGGACTTCATCCAGTCCATGGACCCGGCCGGCTTGAGCGACAGGCCGCCGGAGTCGAAGGTGATGCCCTTGCCGACGAAGGCGACCGTGGAGGAGGCCTCAGGGTGGCTGTAGGAGAGCCGCACCAGGCGCGGCGGGTTGGCCGAGCCCTGGCCGACGCCGACGATGCCGCCGTAGCCGCCCTCGGACAGCGCCTTCTCGTCCAGGGTGTGCACCTGCAGGCCGTGCTCGCGGGCGACCTCCTCGGCCACCCCCGCCAGGTCCTCGGGGACCAGGTCGGCCGGGGGCGTGTTGACCAGGTCGCGCACCAGGTTGACCGAGGCGGCCACGGCCTCGGCGCGCTCGACGGCGGCGGCCGCGCCCTCGGCGGAGCTGACCACCTGCAGCGCCTCGGCGGGCGTGCGCTCGGCGTCGGTGGCGGTGCGGTAGCGGGTGAAGGCGTAGTCGCCCAGCAGGGCGCCGGTGGCGGCCGCCTCGGCCAGCCCGGCGGTGTCGGCGGGCAGCGCGAGGGCCACCCGCGCCTGGCCGTCGGTGCGCGCGCGCAGGGCGGCGCCGGCGGCACGGGCGACGTGGTCGGGGTCGGGGGCGCCGCCGTCGGGGGCGGGGCCCAGGCCGACGGCGAGCACGACCGGGGCGGTGGTCGCGCCGGCGGCGGGGAGGCTGTGCACCTCCTCGAGGGCGCCGCTCGCTCCCAGAAGCGACAGGGTCCGGGCGAGGCCGCCGGGGTAGGCCGCCTCGACGTCGTGAGCGCCCGACGCGGGCTCCGGGCCGTCGGGCCCGGAGTGGTAACCGACGACCAGGGCGTCGGCGTCGAGCGAACAGGGGGATTCCGTAATGACTGACAGCGACGTGCTCACAGGTCCGATGCTAGTCCTTGTGACGTCCCGGTGGGCACGCCGGACCCGGCGTGGCCGCCGGGAAGCGTCAACCGGGCCGAGGTTCACACAAACGTGAAGAAGTGCGCTTCTTTCCGTCGATGGCGGCGCGAACGGCGCGGACCGTGACGATCTCCCGGGTCTTCCGGGAACGGCGGGTTCGTCCCGGTCACCACGGGTGGCCGGGTGCGGCCCCGGGGCCGGTGTGAAGAAATGTGATGATGGCGACAGGGTTCCGCGCCGCCCGGAGGGCGCCTGCCGGGCGCGGAGCGGCGCCCCGGCGCGCTGCGCCGCCCGTGACCAGGGGACGTGCGGGCGGCGCGACCGAGCCCGGAGGAAGGACGGCGCCCGCCCCGCCGGCCGCGGCGGTCACAGCGCGATCGCCGCGGCGACGAGGGCGACCGTGGCGGAGGTCTCGCACAGCGCCCCCAGCACGTCGCCGGTGATCCCGCCGAGGCGGCGCCGGGCGTGCAGCAGCAGCGGCAGCGAGGCGGCGGCGCCCAGGGCGGCGGCGAAGGGCAGGGCCAGGGCCGCGCCGAGGGAGTGCACGGCCCCGAACAGGGAGGCCAGGAGCAGCGTCCCGACGGCGGATGCGGCGGCAGCGGCGTGCGGGACGGTCCCGGCGACATGGGCGCCCAGCCCGTCCGGGCGCGCGGAGGGCACGGTCGGCGTGCAGGCCAGGGTGATGGCCAGGCGCCCCGCGGCGGCCGCCGCGACCAGCGCGGCCGCCCCGGCGAACAGCCCCGCGGCCGACACCTGGGCCAGCGCGGTGACCTGGATCAGGAGCACCAGCACCAGGGTGATCACCCCGAAGGGGCCGATGTCGGAGCGCTTCATGATCTGCAGGGCGGCGTCGGCGGGCTTGCCGCTGCCCAGCCCGTCGGCGAGGTCGGCCAGGCCGTCCAGGTGCAGGCCGCGGGTGAGGACGGCGATCAGGCCGACGGCCAGCGCGGCGGCCAGCGGCGGGGCGACGCCCACGAAGAGCGTCACGAGGACGAGCAGGCCGCCCGCGGCGCCCAGTCCCGCGCCGATGAGGGGGGCCCACCGCATGGCCCAGCCCGCGACCTCCCGGTCCACGCGCTCGGCCCGGACGGGGACCGCCGTCAGCGTGCCCGCGGCCATGCGCAGCCCGTCGAGCGCGGCGCCCGCGGCGCCGCCGGACTGCCCGGAGGAACCGGCACCGGAGTCGGACTGCATGCGGACTCCTTCCAGAGCGGGGGAGGGAAGGCGCCCGATCCTATCGCCGGCCCGGCGCCTCAAGGCCGCGGAAGGGGAGCGGGAGGAGAAGGGGAGAGGGGCGGGTGCTCTCCTCTTCCTTGTGTTCCTTGTGGTGTGAGACCGCTTCCGCCGCGCTCGGGACATGACGGCATGGGACGGGTGCCCTCTGACGGACGCGCGGGTGCTTCGGCGCCCCCCTCTCGCCTCTCGGACGGTTCAGGGCAGCTCGGTGACCCTCCCCGCGACCGCGAGCAGGACCTCCTCGGACTCCTGGGCCAGGCGCTGGTTGAGGCGGCCGAGCATGTCGCGGAAGAGCCCCCCGCTGCGGGTGGCCGGGACCACGCCCATGCCGACCTCGTTCGTGACCGCCACCAGGTGGCCGGGGAAGCGCCGCCAGGCCGCGGCCAGCTCCTCGATCCGCCGCTCCAGCCGCTCGCCGGCGTCGGCCGGCGGGGAGTCGGACCACATGCCGCACGCCTCCATGGCCCCCGCCAGCCACGTGCCGGCGCAGTCGAACAGCACCGCATCGCCCGTCTCCGCGGCCTTGTCCAGCGCCGCGGCCGTGTCGGAGGTCTCCTCGGTCCGCCACCAGTGCGGCCGGCGGGACCGGTGCGCCGCCACGCGCTCGGCCCACGAACCGTCGCCCTCCGGGCTCGGCCCGGTCGCGACGTACACCACCTCGGGCTCGGCCAGCATCCGCCGCTCGGCCTCGGTTGACTTGCCCGACCTCGCCCCGCCGGTCACCAGGACGCGTCGGGCCGCCGGGGCGGCCGGAGCGGGCAGCGGCGCGACCGCGACGTCCTCGCCGTCGCGCACGGCGTCGGCGCCCCAGAGCGCGGCGCGGCGCTCCAGCTCGGCGGGGGAGTGGACCCGGTGGTCCCCGCCGACCAGCAGCAGCCGGGTGCGGGCACCGACCACGCCCCGCCTGCGCAGGTCGCCGATCCGCTCTGCGGCGGCGGCATGGACGACGGCGACGTCGACGCGGGCCGGAGCCTCCGGGCCGCCGTCGGTCCCGGAAGGCGTCCCGGCCGGGGCGCCGGCGCGAGCGGGCGGGGAGCAGACGAGCAGCCGCGAGCCGTCGTCGCCGATGGTCAGCTCGCCCTGTTCACCGTGTTCCCCGATCGGCGCCGGAACGGCTCCGGCCGCCGCCCCTTCGATGCGAATGCCGAGTGGGCCCCGGGGAGCGTCGGACGCGCGGCGGCAGGACGCGCACCGGCAGTCCGGCGCGGGCCACCCCTCTCCTGCTGCGGTACCGGAAAAGTGAATGCGCACATCCGCCAGTCAACACCACGGAGACGCCCTGTCCCGCGCCGCCCCGGCGGGACAGGGCCGTGCGCACAGGCGGGTGCGCGGTGCCGCCCCTAACCGAGGCCCCCTGACGGAACGGAAGGTGTCACCGGCCTCGCGGCGTGGGAGGCCTCTGGATGTCCGCTGGATGTCCGCGGAAGGTGGCCACGGAACCGGGCCGCGCTCCGGCGCGCCCGCTCGATAGGGTCGGCACGCCGGGAGCCGCCCGGTTCGCGGTGAGAGGGAAGGGAGCCCCATGGCCTGGAGCTGGCGCTACGAGAAGGAAGGCGGGGAGGTCCTGGAGTCCGAGGAGCTTCCCGCCGAGACGTTCTCTTCGCGGGGGGACGCCGAGAGCTGGCTGGGCGAGGAGTGGCGCGGCCTGGCCGAAGCGGGCGTGGATCAGGTCAGCCTTCTTGAGGACGACCGCCTCCAGTACACGATGAGCCTGGGCGACGCCTGACCCGTCGCCCCGAGAGCGCCCCGGGGCCCGCCGTAGGCCGTAATGGGCCGGCGGACCCGGGAGAGCAGGGGCCCGGGGTGTGCCGCCCCCCCCGGAGGGGCACTGCCTGCCGCCCGCATCGCCCCCTCGTTGATCTCGGGAGAGTCGGGGTAATACTCGCCGGTATTACCCCGACTCTCCCGAGATCAACGGCGAGGAGGGGGCGCGCACCCGGGGCGGGGCCGCCGATCGCGCCGCAGCGGTCGCACCGCTCACAAGGACGGGGCCGACAGTTCCACCACTCCAGCGGACACGACCGTGGCCGACCGCGTTCGCGGGAGGGCCGCGCAGTCCCGGCCCGGCCCGGACCGCGCCCGGCCGGTGCTGGGCCGGCCGGGCCGCAGAGGCTCAGGGGCGCCTCTCCGGGCTGATGGTCAGGCCCGGGTCGCGCTGCACCTTGTCGCCGAGGATCTCGTCGATCCGCTCCAGGACGTCGGGGGACAGGATCACCCCGGACGCCCGCACGTTGTCCCGCACCTGCTCGGGCCGGCTGGCGCCGATGATCGCCGTCGACACGTTGCGGTTCTGCAGCACCCAGGCCACCGCCAGCGCGGCCATGCTCAGCCCCACCTCGTCGGCGACCGACCGCAGCCGCTGCACCCGGCGCAGCAGCTCCTCGTCGTCCATGTACTTGGCCATGGTCTGCGCGCCGCCGCCCTCGTCGGTCGCGCGCGACCCGGCCGGCGGTGCCTGGCCCGGCGCGTACTTGCCGGCGAGCAGCCCCTGGGAGATGGGGGACCAGACGATCTGCCCCATCCCCTCGCGCTCGCTGACCGGCACCACCGCCGACTCGATGACCCGCCACAGCATGTTGTACTGCGGCTGGTTGGACACCAGCCGGTCGAAGCCCATGTCGTCGGCGATCTTCACCGCCCGCTCGATCTCGTCCGCGCGCCACTCCGAGACGCCGACGTAGAGCACCTTGCCCTGGCGCACCAGGTCGTCGAAGGCCCGGAGGGTCTCCTCCAGCGGCGTCTCGTAGTCGAACCGGTGCGCCTGGTAGAGGTCCAGGTAGTCGGTGCCCAGGCGGCGCAGGGACTCCTCGCAGCCGCGGACGATGTGCTTGCGGGAGAGCCCGCGGTCGTTCTTCCCCTCGCCCATGGGCCAGTAGACCTTGGAGAAGATCTCGATGCCGTCCCGGCGCTCGCCCTTCAGCGCCCGGCCCAGCACCTCCTCCGCGCGCCCGCGCGCGTAGACGTCCGCGGTGTCGAAGGTGGTGATGCCCTCGTCCAGGGCCGCGCGCACGCATGCGACGGCCGCGTCCTCCTCCACCTGCGATCCGTGGGTGATCCAGTTGCCGTAGGAGATCTCGCTGATGACGAGACCGCTGCTGCCGAGGTGACGGAATTCCATGGGGGAACGATAAGCGCGCGGGACCCGCCCTGTGCAGAGCGGGTCCCGCGCGTCGGTTCCGGGAGGGGAGGGGCGCCGGTCAGCCCTTGGCGGCGGTGCCGATCGGCTCGCCGGGCTTGACCCGCGGCTTGGGGAGCCGCAGCCGCCGGATCTGCAGCTGGCGCGTGGCCGCGTACAGGCCGATGCCGCGCAGGTTGTCGTCGTTGGGGAAGTGCTCGGCGGTGTACTTCTTCACCCTGCGCGCCACGAAGACGCCCTCGACCACGATGGTGACCATCATGACCGGCCAGGCGATGTAGGTGATGCCGGCCTGGATCTCCACGGGGGCGGCGATCAGCGCCACGATGATCACGAGGGAGAAGTAGAGGAAGAACTCGCTGAGGCTGCGCCGGGAGTCGACGGCGTCCCGCGCGTAGGCGCGCGCCGGGCCGAGGTCCTGGGGGCGGAAGTACCGCTCCTCGCCCTTGGGGGCGCCGGACTTGGAGGCCGTGCGCTGCTGCTCGCGGGCGCGGCGCTCGCGGTACTGCCGGTAGGCCTCCTTGCGCGACTGCGGCGCGTTGAGGGGACGGCGGAGCTCGGCCTGGCTGTCCCGGCGCTTGGGTGTGGGCACCCCCTTCTTAGGGGTGTAACCCTTCTGCTGCGAGGCCTCAGTAGTCTCGCCGTTGACAGAGCCGGTCACGGCCGGCTCTTTGGATTCGGAAGCGGTGCGACGTCGGAACACATCCCACAGGGTAGCCGGTCCCCGCCGCGTGGATGGCGCTGCATGGCGACCGCCCTCCATAGCGCGTAGGGTTGGAAGACAGCGCCCGCCGGGAACAGCCGATCGTACGGACCGAGAAGGGGACGGCCACGCCGATGAGCGTGTTTCAGCGACTTTCCATGATCTTCAAGTCCAAGGCCACCAAAGCCCTGGACTCCGTCGAGGACCCTCGGGAAACACTCGACTACTCCTATCAGAAGCAACTGGAACTGTTGCAGAAGGTCCGGCGCGGGGTGGCCGACGTCGCCACCTCCCGCAAGCGCGTCGAGTTGCAGATCCAGCAGCTCGAGCAGCAGTCGGGCAAGCTGGAGAACCAGAGCCGCGCGGCACTTGAGCAGGGGCGTGAGGACCTCGCCCGCGAGGCCCTGACTCGCAGGTCCGGTCTGCAGTCCCAGGTGGACGGCCTCAAGCAGCAGCACGAGCAGCTGCAGGGCGAGGAGCAGAAGCTCACCCTGGCCGCGCAGCGCCTGCAGGCCAAGGTGGACTCCTTCCGCACCCGCAAGGAGACCATCAAGGCCACCTACACCGCCGCCCAGGCCCAGACGCAGATCAGCGAGGCCTTCTCCGGCATCTCCGAGGAGATGGGCGACGTGGGCATGGCCGTGCAGCGGGCCGAGGACAAGACCTCCGAGATGCAGGCCCGGGCCGGGGCCGTTGACGAGCTCCTGGCCTCGGGCGCCCTGGACGACGTCTCGGGCAGCTCCAAGGACGACATCCAGTCGGAGCTGGACCGCATGGCCAGCACCAGCGGTGTCGAGCTGGAGCTGGAGAAGATGAAGAACGAGCTGGGCCAGGGCAACGGGAGCGCGGCACCGCAGCTGGAGAGCGGCTCCGAGGGCCAGTCCCAGCCCAACCGCCAGGGGGAGGGCGCATGATCGTCCGCATCATGGGGGAAGGGCAGCTGGACCTGTCCGAGGCGGACATGGACCTGCTCAACTCGGTCGACACCACGCTGGAGCAGGCCATCGACTCCGGTGACGAGGCGAGCTTCCGCGAGGCCCTGGACAGCCTGCTGGCGAAGGTCCGCGAGCACGGCAAGCCGCTCGCGCTGGACTCTCTGGAGTCCTCGGACTTCGTCCTCCCTCCGGCCGACGCCTCGATGGACGAGGTCAAGGAGATGCTGGGCGATGAGGGGCTCATCCCCGACGTCTCCTGAGACCGCGCCTGTCTTCCGGTGAGCGCGCGCCCCGCACGGGGCATCGAGGCCGTCGCGGCACTGCGCTGCGGCGGCCTCTGCGTGTCTCACCTTCCTCTCACCTGTTCGTGGCACCCTCAGGCCTAGACTGGACATGCAGGGCGAAGCGGCGAGAAGGCGGGCGTAGATGGCTGGCTCGAAGTTCATCCCCGACAGAGGGCTCACCGCCCGCATGGTGCTCACCATGGCCCTGCTGGGCGTGGTGTACGTGGCGTTCATCGTCGCGCTGATCCTGGTCGGCCTGCCCTGGCCGCTGGTGGTGCTGCTGGTCGTCGGCTTCGCCGTGGTCCAGTACTTCACCTCCGACAAGATCGCGCTGTACGCGATGGGGGCGCACGAGGTCACCCCGGAGCAGGCGCCGCAGCTGCACGCGGTGGTCGACCGGCTGTGCGCCATGGCGGACATGCCCAAGCCGCGCGTGGCCGTCGCCGACACCGACGTGCCCAACGCCTTCGCCACCGGCCACAACGAGAAGAAGGCGGTGGTGTGCGCCACCACCGGCATCCTGCGCCGGCTGGAGACCGAGGAACTGGAGGCGGTCCTGGCGCACGAGCTTTCGCACGTGGCCCACCGCGACGTGATGGTGATGACCATCGCCGGCTTCCTGGGGATCGTGGCCGGGTTCCTCACCCAGATCGGCCTGCGGTTCGCCGCATTCGGCGGCGGGGGCGGCCGCAACAACAACGGCCCCTCCCCGGCGATGATCGCGCTGGCTGTGGTGGTGGTGAGCGCCATCGTGTGGGCGCTGAGCTTCCTGCTCACCCGGGCCCTGTCGCGCTACCGCGAGCTGGCCGCCGACCGCGCCGCGGCCTACCTGACCGGGCGCCCCTCGGCCCTGGGCAGCGCCCTGACCAAGATCACCGGCGACATGGCCCGCATCCCCAGCCGCGACCTGCGCCAGGCCGAGCCGTTCAACGCCTTCTTCTTCACGCCCGCCTTCTCCAAGAGCGGGTTCACCATGGGGCAGCTGCTGGCCACCCACCCTCCGGTGGAGCGCCGCCTGGAGCAGCTGTCCTCCATCTCCCGCCAGCTGGGCACCGGGTCCTAGAGGCCCCGGGCCGCCGCCGCACGCACCAAGGAGCCCCGTTGAGTTTCCTCCGCGCCCTGCTCGGGCGTTCCAAGCCCGCCCGCCCCGATCTGGACGCCCTGTTCGCGCTGCCCTCGGCGGCGGTGACGCTGGAGGCGGCGGCCGGCTTCACCCCGACCGGCACCGGATCGGTGGCCTTCCGCGCCGCCGAGGGCAAGGCCTTCGCCGACCTGGAGCGCGAGGTCACGGAGCTGCTCGACGCCGACGGCGGGCCGCCGGTGGAGACCAGCGCCGACGACTACGGCTACACCTGGCTGGTGCTGCGCTCCTCGACCGAGAGCGGCATATCCGACCTGGTGACCGATGTGCACGCGGTCAATTCCAGCCTGGAGAACGCCGGCTTCGGCCCCTCCCTGCTGTGCTCGCTGACCGCCTTCGCCGACGGCAAGGGCCGCAAGGTGGCGCTGGTCTACCTGTACAAGCGCGGCACCTTCTACCCCTTCGCTCCGCTGGGCGGACAGCGCCGGGACAACGCGCTGGAGCTGCAGGTGGCGGCGAACATCAGCGGGGACCTGCCGATCGAGGAGGACAAGGGACGCTGGTTCCCGGTGTACGGCGCACCCGGCCTTTGATCCTTTCGTTAAGCGGAAACGGGCTATCGCGAAGCGGATAAAAATTCCTCCGGCCCCTGGCCCGGGCAGGGGAGACGGGGCACACTGGTCGGGTGCGAATCGTGATTGCCCCAGACAAGTTCGCCGGCACCCTGAGCGCGGTCGAGGCCGCCGAGGCCGTCGCCTCCGGCTGGCGCGACGTGCACCCCGGTGCCGACACCCGGACCGTCCCGCTGTCCGACGGCGGCCCCGGCTTCGTGGAGGTGCTGCACGCCGCGATCGGCGGCAAGCTCCTGACTGCCGAGGTCACCGGCCCCCTCGGCGCGCCGGTCCGCGCCGACCTGCTGCTGGACGGCGAGACCGCCTACGTGGAGAGCGCCCTGGCCTGCGGCCTGCACCTGGTGCCCCGGGCCGACCGCGATCCCGCGCGCACCACCACCCGCGGCGTCGGCGAGCTGATCGCCCGCGCGGTGCGGGCGGGGGCGCGCACCGTGGTCGTGGGCATGGGCGGAAGCGCCACCAACGACGGCGGCGCCGGCATGCTCGCCGCGCTCGGTGCCGCCCCGGCCGACCGGCTCGGGGGCGGCGGGGGCGCCCTTGCGGGGCTGGGCGCCGCCGACCTGGCCCCGGCCCGCGCCGCGGTCGAGGGGGTGCGCCTGATCGCCGCGACCGACGTCGACAACCCGCTGCTCGGCGAGCACGGGGCGAGCGCCGTGTTCGGCCCGCAGAAGGGCGCCGGCTCGGAGCAGGTGCGCGCCCTGGACGCGGCGCTGGCCGACTTCGCCGACGCCACCGACCCGGACCGCGCCCTGCGCGCCGAGCCGGGCGCCGGTGCCGCCGGGGGACTGGGGTACGGGCTGCTGGCGCTCGGCGGCACCGTGGAGTCGGGGGTGGCCCGGGTGCTGGAGGCGGTGGGCCTGGACGCCCTGGCCGAAGGCGCCGACCTGGTCGTCACCGGCGAGGGGTCGTTCGACTTCCAGTCGCTGCGCGGCAAGCTGCCGCACGGGGTGGCCCGCACCGCGGCCCGCCACGGGGTGCCGTGCGTGGTCACCGCCGGCGCGGTCTCCGCCGACCCGGCCGAGGCCGCCGCGGCCGGGGTGACGGCCGCCTACTCGCTGGTGGAGTCGGCCGGCTCCACGGAGGCCGCGATGTCCCGCTCCGCCGAGGAACTGCGTGCGCTGGCCGCCTCCATCGCCCGTACCTGGCCCGACACCGGCGGAGCGAAGGGCTGAGGGGGCGCCGAGAGCGCGCCGACCCGTTCGTCGTGGGACCCGCAGGGCCGTCGGCATCCCCGATGCGGATCGAGAGTGGTGAAATCGCCACTTCACGACGCCGATCGTGGTGATTCCGCCACTCTCGACCCGCCGACCCGCCGACCCGCCGAAGAGCCCGGTACTCCGCTCTCCCGTCCCCTCTCAGGCCCGGCCGCCCCACCGGCGGCGAACCTCCGGACACCCCGGCAGAAGGCGTTTGAGAAGGGGCGGGGCGGCGCCTCGGCCGTCCGCCGGCGGACGGCCCGTCCCCGGGCGGCCGGTGCGTCCCTCCGCGAAGGGCGAGGTGACGGTCGGGGCGACCGCACGATGGCGGGCGCTCCGTGCAGGACCTAACCTGGAGGCAGGGCACCGAGGCGCCCAGCCGGGGCGGAATGCGCCACCGGACCTCGGTGTTGGGACCGCTGAGGACCGAAGGGCCCCGTGCGCGGCCGCGCGGGGGTTCCGGAGGGCCGCCGGCGCCGCCCGGCGACGGGGGTCGACGTACACGCCTTCTTGGAGGAGCTTGCAGATGACGGTTCAGAGCGACGAGGCCACGGCGCAGGGGATCATCCTCACCGACGAGGCGTCGGGCAAGGTCAAGGCGCTCCTTGACCAGGAGGGCCGGGACGACCTCCGGCTTCGCGTGGCCGTCCAGCCCGGCGGCTGCTCGGGGCTGCGCTACCAGCTGTTCTTCGACGAGCGCGAGCTCGACGGCGACGTGACGGCCGAGTTCGGCGGCGTCGAGGTGGTCACCGACCGGATGAGCGCCCCTTACCTCATCGGCGCCACCATCGACTTCGTCGACACGATCGAGAAGCAGGGCTTCACGATCGACAACCCCAACGCCACCGGTTCCTGCGCCTGCGGCGACTCCTTCAACTAGGGAGTCCGCGGCGGCGGGGCCGCACGGACCAGGGCCCGTCCCGGCACGGCCGGGACGGGCCCTTCGACGTGCGCGGACACCGTGTGCCTGCAGGGGCCTTCCCTGGGGCCCGAGGCGGCTGGGTAGGGTTGTTCCTCGTTCAGATCTCCCCGACCCAAGGAGCACTCCGAGTGCGCATCGCGGTTACCGGATCGATCGCCACCGACCACCTGATGACCTTCGACGGGCGATTCGCCGAACAGCTGATCGCCGAACAGCTGGAACAGGTTTCGCTGTCGTTCCTGGTGGAGGAGCTGGATGTGCGGCGCGGCGGGGTCGCCGCCAACATCAGCTACGGCATGGGCCGCCTGGGCCTCAAGCCGCTGCTGGTCGGCTCCGTCGGCGCCGACTTCGCGGAGTACCGCGCCTGGCTCGAACGGCACGGCGTGGACACCTCCGGCGTCCGCACCTCCGATCGCAAGCACACCGCCCGTTTCGTGTGCACCACCGATCGCGAGCAGAACCAGATCGCCTCTTTCTACGCCGGCGCCATGTCCGAGGCGCGCGAGATCGACCTCGCCGCCCTGGCCGCCGAGCACCGGATCGAGCTGGCGCTGATCGGCGCCAACGACCCCCAGGCCATGATCCGTCACAGCGAGGACTGCCGCCGCACGGGTCTGGCCTTCGCCGCCGACCCCTCGCAGCAGCTCGCCCTCATGGAGGGCGAGGACATCCGCAAGCTGATCGACGGCGCGGCCTACCTGTTCACCAACGAGTACGAGAAGGCCCTGGCCGAGCAGAAGACCGGCTGGAGCGACGAGGAGGTGCTGGAGCGCGTCGGCATCCGGGTCACCACCCTGGGCGCCAAGGGCGTGCGCATCGACCGCAAGGGCGAGCCGCCGATCGCCGTCGACGTCGCCGAGGTGTCGGAGAAGGCCGACCCCACCGGTGTGGGCGACGCCTTCCGCGCCGGCTTCCTGGCCGCCACCGCCTGGGGCCTGCCGCTGGAGCGCGCGGCCCAGGTCGGCAACGCCATCGCGGTGCACAGCCTGGAGGTCAACGGCCCCACGGAGTACGAGCTGACCCCGGCCGGCCTGCTCTCGCGGATCACCGCCAGCTACGGCCGTGAGGTGGCCGACGAGGTCGAGCCGCACCTGGCCTGAGGCGCGCGGGCGGGGGCCGGGGCCGCATGGGCCCGCCGCGGCGGGGTGGGACGCCGTGTGCAGGAGCCTTGTGGCGCGGGCACCCCGCCCGACCGCGTAAAGTAGGACAACGACCCGCCCGCCCGGCTCCGGCCGGGCGGGGCCTTCACCGGCCGCCGCGCTGAAACGCGTGGCGGCTCTCGTGCGGAGAGGCCCTCCGCACGCGCCACCGCCGGTACGCGGCCCGGGTCGGCCGCACCGGTAGGGAACGGCGCGCACGCGGCGATCGCCGCGGCGACCCGGGCGGCCTGTGGGCCCCCTCCCAGAACTAGGCGAGCCTTACCTGGGATTCCCTCCACTGACGAAGCGGAAAGAGGAGAACATGCGCTACACCGGACCTAAGGTGCGGTTGTCCCGGCGCGCGGGTACCCCGCTGACCCGTAAGGCGGTCAGCTACTTCGAGAAGCGGCCCTACCCTCCGGGTGAGCACGGCCGCCGCGTCCGCCGCTCCACGAGCGACTACGCGGTCCGCCAGGCCGAGAAGCAGAAGCTGCGCTGGTACTACGACCTGTCCGAGAAGCAGCTCGCGCGGGTCTACGACAACGCCAAGAAGCGCTCCGGCCGTACCGGCGAGGAGATGATCGCCGAGCTGGAGCTGCGGCTGGTCACCCTGGTGCTGCGGGCCGGCTTCGCGCCGTCCGTCTACGCGGCCCGCCAGTACGTCAACCACGGCCACATCACCGTGGACGGCAAGAAGGTCGACATCCCGTCCTTCCAGGTCAAGCCGGGCCAGGTGATCGGCGTTCGGGAGAAGTCCCGGAACATGGTGCCGTTCGTGGAGGCCTCCGAGGGCGTGCACGCCGACGACAAGATCGCCGGCTTCCTCGCGGTCAGCCACAAGGACCTGCGCTGCGCGGTCGTCGACCGCCCCAAGCGCGACCAGGTGCCGGTGCCCTTCGACGAGCAGCTCGTCGTCGAGTACTACTCGCGCTGACCCTTCGCGGGAGCGAGCGCGGCGAGGGCCGCGCCCCGGAGCATCCGGGGCGCGGCCCTCGCGCATGTCCGGCCCGTTTCCAGAGGAATGCGCCCGCGACGGCCCCGAAAGGCACCGCGGCGAACGGGCCGGACAGGGGCCGTCTGTAGCCGCCTGTGGCCGCCTACCGTCGGACGCACACCGGTGCGGCGCCCGGAGAGCGCACGTCCTCACGCGGCGGCGGAGGAGGGGCGGACCGGCGTCCGTGGAGCCGGGCGGAGCCGGATGCGGCGCGGGGTGTCCCGATCGGACCAACATCACGATGGTCACGGGAGGGAAACGGCCGCGCCGTCCGGGGCGCCTCCTCAGTACATCCGCCGGATGTGGAACGCACTCCCGCGCTCCAGCGGAACCTCGGCGACGAAACCCTGCATCTTCATCCGGCACCACGCGGGGATGTCGGACGATGCGGCGGGATCGTCGGCGGTCACGGCGATCACGGAGCCGATCGGCACCTCGCGGATGCGCTCCGCGAGCATGATGATCGGGATCGGGCACTTGCGGCCGATCGCCTCCACGGTCACCAGCGGCTGGTCCCCCACGGGTGGCTCCTCCATCACCTGGTCGTCCTGCTCCGTGTCCTGATCTTTACCCGTGCCCGCGGCTAACGGGCACCCGGTTAAGGGTGCTGTAAATCCAGCGATACTCTCGCCTTAGCCCGCCCGAGACGGCTCCGCTGGGACCCGCCCGAGCGGGACGGGGACCACGCACCGGCCCGCCGGCCGGACGGACCGCCCGCTCCGAAAGGGGTGTCGAGCAACACGCTGACCTGGCACGCCCGTGAACGGCGCAGCGGGCGGTTCGCGATAATGTTCCCCCTGACAAGCTTCGGATAGACGACCGCCCGCGCACTGGCCGCGGGCATCACCGCTGGGAAGGCAATCCGTGAGTCCGACCCGCCATAGGAATCGGCGCGAGGCAGTGCGCCGATGGGCACCACGTGGCGCCGTGCTCGCCGCGTTGGGACTGGCCGCGACCGGGTGCGCGTCGAACGAGTTCACTCGTTTGGGTGTGCCGGAGCCGATCACCGAGCAGGGGCAGCGCGTGCTCGCGCTGTGGCAGGGCTCGTGGGTGGCGGCGTTCGCGGTCGGCATCCTCGTGTGGGGGCTGATCATCTGGTCGATCATCTTCCACCGCAAGCGCTCTGAGCAGCTGCCGCCGCAGGTGCGGTACAACATGCCGATCGAGGCGCTCTACACCGTCCTCCCGATCGTGGTCATCGCCGTCCTGTTCTACTTCACGGCGCGCGACCAGACCTATCTGCTGGAGACCGACGAACAGGCCGACGCCAACGTCGAGGTCGTCGCCTTCCAGTGGAGCTGGGAGTTCAACTACCTGGACCAGTCCAAGGCCGAGGCGGCCGAGGCCGCCGACGACGAGGACGCCGAGCCCGAGACCCTGTTCTCCGAGGCCGGCACCCCCGACCAGATGCCCACCCTGGTCCTGCGCGAGGGCGACGTCGTCCACTTCGACCTGCACTCCCCGGACGTGATCCACTCCTTCTGGATCCCGGCGTTCGCCTTCAAGATGGACGTCATCCCGGGCCACGACAACGAGTTCCAGGTCAAGGTCAACGAGGGCACGGCCGGCACCTACATGGGCCGCTGCGCCGAGCTCTGCGGCGCCGACCACACCCGGATGCTCTTCCAGGTCGAGGTCATGGAGCCGGACGAGTACGACGCCTGGTTCGCCGAGCAGGAGGAGGCCGCCGAGGCCGCCGCCCTCGAGCAGGAGGCCGCCGACCAGGAGGCCGGCCAGGAGCAGGACGCCGAGGCCGCCGACCAGGAGGGCGGCGCCGAGGCGGAGGACGCCCAGTCGCAGGACGGCGCCGAGGACGAGGAAGAGGCCCAGGCCGCCTCGGACGACGACCAGCAGGACGACGCCGCCGCGCGCGACGAGGAGTCCCAGGACGAGGAGGCTGGCCGCTGATGGCGACCGCGACTTCGACTCAGCAGGCCGTGAACCGGCCCGCGTCGACCCGTAAGGGGTCGATCATCGTCAGCTGGCTGACGTCGACCGACCACAAGGTCATCGGGTACATGTACCTGATCACCTCGTTCGGGTTCTTCATCTTCGGCGGCATCCTGGCTCTGCTGATGCGCGCCGAGCTGTTCTACCCCGGACTGCAGGTCATGTCGTCCGAGCAGTTCAACCAGATGTTCACGATGCACGGCACGATCATGCTGCTCATGTTCGCCACGCCGCTGTTCGTGGGCTTCTCGAACATCATCATGCCGCTGCAGATCGGGGCGCCCGACGTGGCGTTCCCCAGGATCAACCTGTTCGGGTACTACCTGTACCTGTTCGGGTCGCTGATCGCGGTCGGCGGGTTCCTGACCCCCGGCGGCGCGGCCAGCTTCGGCTGGTTCGCCTACACCCCGCTCTCGGACGCGGTGCGCTCCCCGGGCCTGGGCGGCGACCTGTGGATCCTGGGCCTGGCCGTCTCCGGTCTGGGCACCATCCTCGGTGCGGTCAACTTCATCACCACCGGCCTGTGCATGCGCGCGCCGGGCATGACGATGTTCCGCATGCCGATCTTCACGTGGAACTCGATGCTCACCAGCGTGCTGGTGCTGATCGCGTTCCCGGTGCTGACCGCGGCCCTGATCGCGCTGGGCGCCGACCGCATGGTCGGGACCCAGGTCTACAACCCCGAGCACGGCGGCGCCATCCTGTGGCAGCACCTGTTCTGGTTCTTCGGGCACCCGGAGGTCTACATCATCGCTCTGCCGTTCTTCGGCATCGCGACCGAGATCCTGCCGGTCTTCAGCCGCAAGCCGATCTTCGGCTACAAGAGCCTGGTCGGGGCGACCATCGCGATCGCCGGCCTGTCGGTCACCGTGTGGGCGCACCACATGTTCCCGACCGGCGCGGTCCTGCTGCCGTTCTTCTCCTTCATGACCTTCCTCATCGCGGTCCCGACCGGTGTGAAGTTCTTCAACTGGGTCGGCACGATGTGGCGCGGGCAGCTGGTGATGGCCTCCCCGATGCTGTTCACCATCGGCTTCATGGTCACCTTCCTGTTCGGCGGCCTGACCGGGGTGCTGCTGGCCTCCCCGCCCATCGACTTCCATGTCACCGACTCCTACTTCGTGGTGGCCCACTTCCACTACGTGGTGTTCGGCACCGTGGTCTTCGCGATGTTCGCCGGGTTCTACTTCTGGTGGCCCAAGTTCACCGGGAAGATGCTCGACGAGAAGCTGGCCAAGCTCCACTTCTGGCTGCTGTTCTTCGGCTTCCACGCCGCCTTCCTGGTGCAGCACTGGCTGGGCGCGGCCGGGTTCCCCCGCCGCTACGCCGACTACCTGCCCACCGACGGGTTCACCGAGCTGAACCAGCTCTCCTCCGTCGGCGCGTTCGTCATGGGCGCCTCCACGCTGGTGTTCTTCTGGAACATGTGGGTCACCCACAAGAACGCGACCAAGGTCGAGGTGGACGACCCGTGGGGCTACGGCTGCTCGCTGGAGTGGGCGACCTCGTGCCCGCCGCCGCGGCACAACTTCACCTCGCTGCCGCGCATCCGGTCCGAGCGCCCCGCGTTCGACCTCAACCACCCGCACGCGGCCGCCCCCGGTGCCGTCCCGGCGGCCGCCACCTCCGAGAAGTAGGGCGTCGACACCATGAAGATGCAGGCATATCTGTTTATGGGCGTCTCGACCTTCTTCGGCCTCGCCGCGGCGCTGTACGCCTACTGGGCCTGGGTGGCCGAGGGGCACATCGAGTGGACCGGCACCGTGGCCCTGGTCGTCTCGATCGGGTTCGGCTGGATGGTCGGGTTCTGGCTCTGGCAGGCGGCCCGCCGCAGTGAGAGCCACCACGGGCTGGCGCCCGAGGACCGGCTCGACGGCGAGATCGCCGAGAACTCCGGGGAGTACGGGTTCTTCAGCCCGCACAGCTGGTGGCCGCTGTTCGTCGCGATGGCCGTGGCCTTCACCGCGGTCGGCGTGGCGATCGGCTGGTGGATGGTCTTCATCGGGGGTTTCGCGATCATCCTCACCTCGATCGGGTGGGTGTTCGAGTACTACCGCAAGGAGTTCCAGCACTAGGAGCGGCACCGGGCCCCGGCCCGTGCGACACGGCCCCGGCCGTCCCGCCTGACCTCCACGTGGGGAGGGCGGGGCGGCCGGGGTATTATTTTCGGACGTTCATACCCATCGGCGGTATCCGTCCGGGGCAGAGCGCCGGGAAGGCGTGCGAACCGGAACAGCGGAACATTTCCGCCCGCGGCGGCGTCTCCCCGAGTGCGACGGGGAGGGTCCCCGCCGCGCGGAGGCTCAGGAGGGCGCACCCTAGTGAAGCTCACAGCGAAGCCGGCGGCGCGCGGCGTCGGCGCGGGTCTGGCCGGGGCGGCGCTGGTCGTGGCGTCGGCCTGTACGGGCTCCGGCGCCGACCCGGCCGGATCCGAGTCGGGCTCCGATCCCGCCGTCGAGGTGGTGATCACCCCGGGCGACGGGGCCACCGACGTGCGTCCGGACGTCCCGCTGACCGTCGAGGCCGAGGGCGGCAAGGTCACCGACGTCCGGGTCGTCCAGGAGCTCCCCGAGGGCGCCCAGGACGGCCAGGAGCAGGGCCAGGAACAGGACGGTGAGGGCGAGGAGGAGGGTCCCTCCGAGGCCGACACCGTCACCGGCACGCTCAGCGACGACGGTGCCACCTGGACCAGCGACTGGAACCTGATCCCCGGCGCCGATGTGCGCGTCGAGGCGGTGGCCGAGAGCGCCGAGGGCGAGGAGAGCGAGTTCACCGCCCAGTTCACCACCGCCTCCGCCGAGCAGGGCAAGGCGCTGGAGCTGCAGTCGAACTTCCCGACCAGCGGGGACAGCGTGGGCGTGGGCATGCCCATCATCGTCAACTTCGACCTGCCGGTGGAGAACAAGTCCCGGGTGGAGAACTCCATGGAGGTCGTCTCCGACGAGCCCAACGAGGGTTCGTGGGCCTGGCTCGACGATCAGACCGCGGTCTTCCGCCCCAAGGAGTACTGGAAGCCGAACCAGCAGGTGAGCGTCAACATGCGGCTGGCCGGGGTGGACGCCGGCGGCGGCGTGTACGGGGTGGAGAACCACCGGCTCGACTTCGAGGTCGGGCGCGACCAGCGCTCCACCATCGACGCGCAGACCCACCGCATGGTGGTCGAGCGCGACGGCGAGCAGATCAAGGACTTCCCGGTCAGCGTGGGCCGCGCCGACACCCGCGCCTACACCACCACCAGCGGCAGCCACCTGACCATGGAGAAGTACGCCGAGCTGGTCATGGACTCCTCCACGGTGGGCGTTCCGGTGGACAGCCCGGAGGGCTACAAGCTGGAGGTGGACTACGCGGTCCGCTTCTCCAACAGCGGCGAGTTCACGCACGCGGCGCCCTGGAACGGCTCCCTGGGCGAGGCCAACCTCAGCCACGGCTGCCCGAACATGGCCACCTCCGACGCCAAGTGGTTCTACGAGAACTCCTCCATGGGCGACCCGCTGGAGGTCACCGGCACCGACCGCCAGGTCGAGTGGGACAACGGCTGGTCGTACTGGGAGCTGTCCTGGGACGACTGGCTGGCCAAGAGCGAGACCGGCGAGCCGGACAAGACCGACGACACCGGAACCCCGGGCTCGGTCCACGGCGACCCGCAGGAGTAGGGCGGCGCCGCACCGCCGCCCCGCCGTCCGTCGGACGGGCTCGGCGGGCTCAGGCGCCCCGGACGCACGGAAGGCCCCTCACGGCTTCGTGAGGGGCCTTCCGCGTGCTCTCCCGAACTCCGCATGCGCTCGGGGGAGCGGGACGCTCAGAGCGCAAATGAGGGCCGTCCGTAATCCACGTGTCCGGTGTCCGTTCCCGGGGCCGCGGAGCGGCCCCGAGAGGGCCTGTCGGCGCCGACCCCGGCTCCTCCCGCCGGCACGGGGGGCCGGCGAACCGGGCCGCCGGGAGCCGTGCCACGGACCGCCGTAGGTGCGGCCCACCGGGCCGCGCCTCTACGCCGCCCTGCCCCTCCCTGGCGGGGCCTCTCCGCAACCCTCTGACGCCCTCTCCGGGAGCCTGCGGGACCGCTCGTCCGGACGCTCCCCGGACTCGAACGAGGCCCGGCCCCCGAACGGATCGGGGGCCGGGCCTCGGCTGCGGAGCGGAGCGGTGCGCCTAGTGGCTGCCCGCCATCTCCTCGTCATGCTCCGAGTGGCCCGCACCGTGGTGCAGGTGGTGGCCGGTGTGGGCCTCCACCCCCTCGAAGGACACGTTGTCCTTGGTGAACCAGTGCGCGAGCCCGGCGCGGAGTTTGCCCTTCAGGCCGCGCGCGGCCGGGGCCTCCACACCGTCGGACTCCGGCTCCTCCACCGAGGCGATCATCTCGTCGTCGATCCGGTCGACCTCGGCCTTGCTCTCCAGCACGTGCACGGTGTCCTGCGAGGACTCCTTGTGCACCTCGATGAACTCGCCGCTGGGGAGCTGCTGGATCGTGCCGCTCTCGTAGCCGTGCTCCAGGGTCTCGCGGTCCCGGCGCTGCAGGCCCAGGCAGATCCGCTTGGCGATGATGAAGCCCAGGAACGGCCCGACGATGGCGGCGACGCGGAAGAAGTACGTCGTCCAGTACAGGCTGACGGAGAAGGTGTGCGACAGGATGTCGTTGGCCCCCGCCAGCCACAGGATGCCGTAGAAGACGACGCCGGCCACGCCCACACCGGTGCGGACCGGGGCGTTGCGCGGGCGGTCGGCGACGTTGTGCGCCCGCTTGTCCCCGGTGATCCACTGCTCGATGAAGGGCCAGGCCGCCAGCCCGCCGAAGATCAGGCCCGGGATCACCAGGCCCGGCACCAGCACGGCGATCGGCACCGCGTACCCGAAGACCGGGAAGTCCAGCCAGTTCGGGAAGATGCGCAGCGACCCCTCCATGAAGCCCATGTACCAGTCGGGCTGCAGGCCCGAGGTGATGGACGTGGGCGTGAAGGGCCCGAACAGGTGGATCGGGTTGACCTGCACGAACGCGCTCAGGGCGACGATCACGGCGAACACGAAGAAGAAGAACCCGCCCGCCTTGATGGCGAAGCCGGGGAACATCGGCGTGCCGACGACCTTCTTGTTCGTGCGCCCGGTCCCCGGGTACTGGGTGTGCTTCTGGTGCCAGAGGATCATGAAGTGCGCCACGATGAGCGCCAGCAGGATCCCCGGGATCAGCAGGATGTGCAGCATGTACAGCCGCGGGATGATGTCCTCGCCGGGGAACTCCCCGCCGAACAGGAACATCGAGACGTAGGTCCCGACCACCGGCAGGGCCAGCATCACGCCCTGCAGGATGCGCACGCCCATGCCCGAGGGCAGGTCGTCCGGGAGCGAGTACCCGAACAGGCCCTCGACCATGGCCAGGGTGAAGATGGCCACGCCGATGAGCCAGTTGATCTCGCGCGGCTTGCGGAACGCTCCGGTGAAGAACACCCGCAGCATGTGCACCACCAGGGAGGCGACGAAGATCAGCGCCGCCCAGTGGTGGATCTGCCGCACGAGGAAGCCCCCGCGCACGTCGAAGTCGATGCGCAGGGTGGAGGCGTAGGCCTCGCTCATCTCCACACCCTGGAGGCGCTCGTAGGAGCCGTCGTAGGTGGTGTGGGCCATGCTGGGGTTGAACCACAGGGTCAGGAAGACACCCGTGACCAGCAGGATGATGAACGAGTACAGCGCGATCTCGCCCAGCATGAACGACCAGTGGTTCGGGAAGACCTTGCGCAGGTTCTTCTCACCGGTCTTGGCCAGGTGGAAGCGGTCGTCGATCCAGTTGCCGACGCCGCGCAGCGCCTTGGGCGCCTGCGTCGTGGTGCTCATCGGCTAGTCCCCCTTCTCCGCGTCCCAGAACGTGGGGCCGACCGCGCTGGAGAAGTCGCCCTTGGCGATGAGGTACCCCTCGTCGTCCACGCCGATCGGCAGCTGGGGCAGCGGACGGTGGGCCGGGCCGAAGACGACCTTGGCGCCGTCGGCGGCGTCGAAGGTCGACTGGTGGCACGGGCACAGGATGCGGTGGCTTCCGCGCTCGTACAGCGCCGCGGGGCAGCCCACGTGCGTGCAGATCTTGGAGTAGGCCACGATCCCGTTGTGCGTCCAGTTCATCTGCTGCTCGGTCATCCCCGGCTTGAAGTCGCCCTCGGGGATCTTGATCAGCAGGACCACGGTCTTGGCCTGGTCGTTCAGGCTCAGGGCCGGGCCGTGCCCCTCTCCCTCGCCGTGCTCCTCGACCAGCGGGAAGGCGGAGATCATCGCGCCGTCCTCGGCCAGGTCCTCTTCCCGGATCTTCTTGTCCGTGCCCTCGACGACCATGTGCATGCCGTCTTCCCAGAGCGTGTGCTTGAGCTTGTCACCGGGCAGCGGCCCGGTGTCGCGCAGCAGCACGATGGGCGCCAGGCCCAGCGGCACCATGGAGAGCAGCAGGGTGCGGCGCAGCAGCGGCCGCTTGGTGAAGCCGCTCTCGTCCGCGCTCCGCATGAAGAAGTCGCCGAAGGACCCCTTCTCCTCGGGAGCCGAGGGAAGGTCGTCGTAGGGCGAGGAGACCTCGTAGTGCGGCATGATCCTGCGCGCCCACACGGTCATGCCCGCGCCGATGCCGAACAGGGCCAGGGCCAGAGTGCCGCCCAGCGCCATGTTCGAGTACTGGCCGATCTGCGGGTCGGCGATGGCCGGCTCGCCCTCGGCGTTGGGCGGGAAGGCGAAGTAGGCCACGAAGAAGCCGATGCCCGCGAGGAAGGCGATGAGGAACCACACCGCGGCCGTCTTCTCGGCGCGGCGCTGCTCCTCCTCGCTGTGCGTGTGCGTCTCCTCCGCGGGGTAGGCCCCCGGGTGCTCGGCGCCGGGGTCCTCGGAACCGGCCACGATCGCCTCGCCCTCCGCGGGGGAGGGCGTGCCGATGACGCGGTCGGCCGACCCGTCGGACGCGCCGTTGTCGTTGCTGTTGGTCTTGTCAGTCATGGGCTCGCTGCTTCGCGGTGATCCAGATCGCGCACGCGATGATCAGGGTCAGACCGACCGTCCATGCGACGAAGCCCTCGGCGACCTGCCCCACGCGGTTCAGGTCGAAGATCCCGCCGGCGTTCGGCTCGGCCTGGAGGGTCTTCACGTAGGAGATCAGTTCCTGCTTGTCCTCGGGCTCGATGGCGCCGTCGGTGAACACGGGCATCTGCCCCGGACCGGTCAGCATGGCCTCGTAGATCTGGCGCGGCGTGGCGTCGTGGATCTCCGGGGCCCAGTGGCCGCCGGTCAGGCCGCCGCCGGCCCCCGACCAGCTGTGGCAGTGCGCGCAGTTGGCCAGGTAGAGCTGCATCCCGGCCTGGGTGTCGGAGGCGCCCTCGACGTAGGCGTCGTAGGCCTCGTCGTACTCCTCCTTGGCCGCCTCGTAGGACTCCTCGTCCTCGAAGTCGGAGCGCTCCGGCTTGTCGCCCGGGGCCGCCTCGGGGACGGCCGGGCCGGCGCCCTGCCCGATCTCCTGCTCGTAGTAGGCGATCAGGTTGTCGATCTCCTCCCGGTCCCACGCCGGCTCCTTGCGGGGCATCTGCGCGTCCGGGTTGGAGGAGGGCATGCGGCCGGTGCTGACCTGGAAGTCCACGGCCGCGCCGCCGGCGCCGGTGATGTCCGGCGCGTTGTCACTGCCGCCGCCGTTGAGCCCGTGGCAGCTCGCGCAGCTGCGGACCCAGATGTCGCGCCCCTCCTCGATGTCGACGGTGGCGTCATCGGCAGGGTCGGCACCGGTCTGGGCGGCCATGACCTGGGCCTCGGCTCGGTCGGCACTGGGGGCCACCAGGGAGTAGCCCACGCCGAACACGGCCAACGCGAGTAGGACGACGACATACCCCGCTAGGGGATGCCGTCGCCGCGCGGTAATCCATTTCACGGTTTCCCCGTTTCGGGTTACTGGATGAAGTAGATGGTTGCGAACAGAGCGACCCAGACCACGTCGACGAAGTGCCAGTAGTAGGACACAACGATCGCGCTGGTGGCCTGCTGGTGGGTGAAGCGCTTCGCGGCGTACGTGCGTCCCAGCATGATCAGGAACGCGATCAGACCGCCGATCACGTGGAGCCCGTGGAACCCGGTGGTCAGGTAGAACATCGAGCCGTAGGCGCTGGACTGCAGGGTCAGGCCCTCGTGCACGATGAGCTCGTAGTACTCGTACGCCTGGCCCAGGACGAAGACCAGGCCCATGGCGAACGAGATGAAGAACCACTTGCGGAGCTTGCGGACGTCACCGCGTTCGGCCGCCCACACGCCGGCCTGGGCGGTGAAGCTGGAGGCCACCAGGATGACGGTGATGCCCAGCGCCCACGGCACGTTGAGGTGCGCGGCCGGCCACTCCCCGAGGTCGGGGTTGCCCACGGTCACGGATCGGATCGTGTAGTACATCGCGAACAGCGCAGCGAAGAACATGAGCTCGTTGGACAACCACACGATGGTGCCAACGCTCACCAGGTCAGGACGCTTGGCCGCACCATGTACTGGTGTCGGTGCTGTTTCTTGGTTCGCGGTTGCTGTCGCCACGCCTGCATTATTGCGGCATCTGGCGGAGGTTGGTGCACGACCCCCCGGAAGGGGCCGCTTCTCCTCTGATCTGCGGTGGCGCAGGCCGCACCGCGCCCCCGGGATCGTGATCCTCCCGTGATGGAGGAGGCCTCCGCGGGCCCCGGGGAAGCCCGCCAGGGCGCCCTGCGCCGTCCCGGAAGTCTCATAACGGTCTCGGCGGCGCCCGTACAGGCCGTCCGGGCGTGGCCTGCGTCGCACTCGGACTGGCATCCTGTCGTGGCGAAGGTCTCAGAGCGAACGTCGCGACGCGACAGGGCCGCGGCGGGGGGCGATCCCCGGCCGCGCGAGATGTGAGGGACGGTTCAGTCATGGGTAACGCCGCCGACGCCCCCCGGATGCGGGTGCTCGTCTACAGCGACAAGGCTCAGGTCCGCGACCAGGTCCGCATGGCGATCGGGCGGCGCCCCGCCGCCGACGTGCCCAAGGTGGAGCTGGTGGAGTGCGCCACCGAGGCGGCCGTGCTCAAGCGGCTCGACGACGGGCTGGCCGACGTGTGCGTCTTCGACGGCGAGGCGGCGCCGGTCGGCGGCATGGGCCTGTGCCGCCAGGCCAAGGACGAGATCTACCGCTGCCCGCCGGTGCTGGTGCTCATCGGCCGCCGCGACGACGGCTGGCTGGCCGCATGGTCGCGCGCGGACGCGGTGGTCAGCCACCCCGTCGACCCCGTCGCGCTGGCCGAGTCGCTGGCCGGGCTGATGCGGACCCGGATGGACGGGCTGGCGGCCCTGTAAGGCGCCCGGTAGTGTCGGACCGGGTCCCCGACGGCGGACCCGGTCCATGTGAGGTCCTCAGGAACACCGAACGGATCCCGACTCCGATGCAGCGATACCGCGCCGCCGCGCCGTGCACCGGCGGTCCCGCTCCGCGCCACTGCGAGCTCGCGCGATGGCCCCGATGGCGATGGCACACGCCCTCGTCCCGAGCCTGACCCGACCGCAGCGCCGCGCCCCGCGGCGCGCCGACGCAGAGGAAGACGCATCGTGAACAGCCGTCCGGCCGACAGCCGTCCCCTGAACGGATCCGCCCCCGGCGCCGCCGACCCGACGTGGTCCGGGCTGATCAACGCCCTGCTCGCCGGGGAGGACCTGGCCAGCGGGCACACCGCCTGGGCGATGAACGAGATCATGTCCGGCTCGGCCACCGACGCCCAGATCGCCGGCTTCGCCATCGCGCTGCGCGCCAAGGGCGCCGGCGTGGACGAGGTCGTCGGCCTGGCCGAGGGGATGCTGGACAACGCCGTGCGCATCGACGTTCCCGGCCCCGCCGTGGACATCGTGGGCACCGGCGGCGACCAGGCGCACACCGTCAACGTGTCGACCATGGCGGCCGTCACCGCCGCGGCGGCCGGCGCCAAGGTGGTCAAGCACGGCAACCGGGCCGCCTCCTCCTCCTGCGGCACCGCCGACGTGCTGGAGCGGCTGGGCGTGGTGATCGACCTGCCGCCGCGCTACACCGCCCGGGTGGCCGAGCAGGCCGGGATCACCTTCTGCTTCGCCCCGCTCTTCCACCCCTCCTTCCGCTACACCGCCAAGCCCCGGCGGGAGCTGGCGGTGCCCACGGTCTTCAACTTCCTGGGCCCGCTGACCAACCCGGCCCAGCCGGGCGCTGCCGCGGTCGGGGTGTTCGACGCCGCCATGTGCCCGACGGTGGCCGGGGTCTTCGCCCGCCGCGGCACCTCGGCGCTGGTGTTCCGCGGCGACGACGGGCTGGACGAGCTGACCACCACGACCACCTCGCGGGTGTGGACGGTGCGCGGCGGGCGGGTGCGCGAGGACGTGCTCGACCCGCGGGACCTGGGCATCGGCCGCGCCGCCCCGGAGGACCTGCGCGGCGGCGACGTCGAGGTCAACGCCTCGGCCGTGCGCGCCCTGGTCGAGGGCGAGCGCGGGCCGGTGCGCGAGGCGGTGCTGCTCAACGCGGCGGCGGCGATCGCGGCCGCCGAGCAGCTGCCCGGGAGCCTGGAGGAGATGCTCGCCGCGGGGCTGGAGCGGGCGGCGGCCGCCGTCGACGACGGGCGGGCCAAGGACGTGCTCGACCGGTGGGTGGCCGTCAGCCAGGAGCAGGCCAAGCAGGACTGAGCCGGCGCCTTCGGTGCTGATCTCGGGGAACCCGGCCTTATCAGGGCGCTCTTAAGGCCGGGTTCCCCGAGATCAACGCGGGGTGGGCCGTCGGCGCGGGGCGGGCGGTCCTCAGATGCCCAGGGAGAACGCCGACTCCAGGTCGTGCTTGGAGTAGGCGTTGAAGGCGATGTGGGTGTCGGAGGAGCGCACCCCGGCGATCTTGTTCACCCGGCCGGGGATCACCTCGGCCAGCTCGTCGTGGCGGCGCACCCGCACCACCGCGATCAGGTCGATCCCGCCGGTCACCGAGTAGACCTCGCTGACCCCGTCGATCTCGGCGATCGCCTCGGCGACCTCCGGGATGCGGTCCACGTCGGCCTTGATCATGACGATCGCGGTGATCACGGTGGGATCCTCCTGGGTGCGAGGGTGTCAGTACACGTCGGAGAGCCGGGTCCCGGCGCGCCAGCGTATGCGGTGGACGAGCAGCGCCATGGCCGCCCCGGCGACGAACCCGTACACGTGCGCGGCGTAGGCCACGTTCGTCTGCCCGCCTCCGGGGTACAGCGAGACGCTGACGTACAGAACATACTGGAGCACGAAATAGGTGCCCACGAGCGCCCACCCGGGCAGCCGCACCGGCAGCACGAAGAACACCAGGGTGATCACCCGGCTGCGGAACTGCACCACCAGGTAGGCGCCGAGCACCCCGGAGATCGCGCCGGAGGCCCCCACCAGGGGGATCTGCGAGGCGGTGTCGGTCAGCGCGTAGGCCAGCGTGGCGACCGCGCCGGAGGCCAGGTACAGGCCGCTGTAGCGGACCCGGCCCAGCCGGTCCTCCACCACCGGGCCGAAGACGAACAGGTAGACCATGTTGCTCAGCAGGTGCAGCGCGTCCCCGTGCAGGAACATCGAGGTGAGCACGGTCAGCCAGGGGGCCACGCCGCCCGGCTCGCCCGGGCAGGGCGAGGGGGAGGAGACCTGCTCGCCGGTGAACAGCTCGACGGGGACCGCTCCCCAGCGGAAGACGTAGGCGTCCACGGCGCAGACGCGCTCGGCCAGGTCGCCGCCGTACCACAGCGCGACCATCGACATGGGGGAGGCGAGGTAGACCGCGACGTTGGCGGCGATGAGCAGGTAGGTCACGGCCGGGACCCGGCGGACCGGGTAGTCGTCGCTCAGCGGTATGCCTGCCATGGGCGCGCGGGTCCGTTCAACTGTGCTCGGCGGTCGTCTCCCGCGCCCAGTCTGTCAGGTCGCGGTGGCGTTCGGCGCCGCGGGCGGGGCATGTCCACGGCGCGTCGAGCTCGACCAGCCGCACCCCCGGGCCCTCCAGCCAGCGCAGCACGCACTCGGTCTCCTGGGGCGCGGCGGCCGGGGCCGGACCGGGGCCGGGCGGGACCGTCTCGGCCGTGGCGCGCAGCGCGGCGACGAAGGCGTGCGGGTCGGCGCCGGGCTCCATCACCGCGGCGGCCGCCAGCCGCCCGCGGCGCACCGCGTGCACCTCCCAGGAGCCGGGCGCGCCGGCCAGCGGGCGGGCGGCCACCAGCTCGCCGATGCCGGTCAGCGCCGACAGCCGCTGTGAGCGGGCGGCACCGCGCAGGAAGGCGGCCAGGCGGTCCCGGCGCACCGCCGCCTCCTCGTAGCGCAGGTCGGCCGAGAGGCCGGCGATGGCGCCGCGCAGCGCCTCCACCACCGCGTCCGGGTCGCCGGTCATGGCCTCGCGGGCGGCGTCGGCGTGCACCGCGTACTCCTCGGGCCCCTCGGCGCCGGTGCAGGGGGCGCCGCACCGGCCCATCTGCGCCAGCACGCAGGCCGGGCCGGCGTCGCCGCGCCCGATCCTGCGGGTGCACTGGCGCAGGGGGAAGGCGTCCAGCAGCGCCTCGCGGGCCAGCTCGGCCTCGCGCGCCGAGGTGAAGGGGCCCAGATACGGGGCGCCGTCGTCGCGGACCGTGCGCACCTTGGACAGCCGGGGGAAGGCCTCGGGGGTCAGCTTGATCCAGCTGGCCCGCTCGGGGTTGCGCGAGCGGCGGTTGTAGGGCGGTTTGCGCTCGGCGATCAGCCGCATCTCGCGCACCTCGGCCTCCAGGCCGGTGGCACACGGGATCGGGGTGACCCCCTCGACCAGGCCGATCATCTCGCGCACCCGGCCGCGGGTCTCGGCGGCGGTGAAGTAGGAGCGCACCCGTTTGCGCAGCGAGGTGCTCTTGCCCACGTACAGCGCCTCGCCGCGGGCGTCGGAGAACACGTACACCCCCGGAGCGTCGGGCAGGCCCTCGCCCAGGTGCCGTTTGGAGCGCTGGGCCCGGGTGGGGGCGGTGCGGAACGCGCACAGCTCCTCCACGCTGTCCACGCCCATGGGGCCCAGCCGCTCCAGCAGCCCGTGCAGCACCCCGGCGGCGGCCCGGGCGTCGTCCAGGGCCCGGTGCGAGGGGCGGTCGGCGAGCGCGAAGAACCGGGCCAGCGTGCCCAGCTTGTGGTCGCGCACCTCCTCGCGGGTGACCAGGCGGCGCGCCAGCGGCAGGGTGTCCACCACCCGCGGGCGGGGCCAGGGCCGGTCCTGCTCGGCGCAGGCGGCCTTGAGGAAGGACACGTCGAAGGGGGTGTTGTGGGCGACCAGCACCGCACCGCCCTCCAGGTTCGCGAACTCCAGGAAGGCGGGCAGCACCGCGCCGATCGGCGGGGCCGTGGCCACCATCGCCTGGGTGATCCCGGTGAGCAGGGTGATGTGCGCCGGAATCGGGGAACCGGGATTGACCAGGGAGGAGAACTCGCCCAGCACCTCGCCGCCGCGCAGCTTGACCGCGCCGATCTCGGTGATGGCCGAGCCGCCGGCCCGGCCGCCGGTGGTCTCCAGGTCGACCACCACGAAGGTGCCCTCGGCCAGCGGCGTGCCCAGGTCGTCCAGGGTCGCCTGGACGGCGGGCGCGGCGGAGGGGCGGGGCGGGTGCACGCCGACAGGGTAGCCGTGGTGGGCCCCGGACGTGGAAAGATGTCCCGGACCGCGGCGAGAGCAGGGAGGTAGGACAGGTGAGCAGCGAAGCCCCGGCCGAGGGCCGCCGGCAGTGCGGCCGGCGCGGCGACCTGACCAGGTTCGGCGCGGCGCGCACCGTGCGCGGCCGCGACACCGTCCACGCCGTCCGGACCGTCCGCTCCGCGGCCGGCGCGGGGAGAGCGGTCAGCGCGGTCGCCCCGGCCGAGAGCGGTGCGGAGGGCTGATGGAGCCCGCCGACACACCCTCGGACCCGCCCGCCGACACGCCCGCCGAGGACGGCGGCGAGCGGGAGCACCGCCCGCTGCCCGAGGCGGTGCGCTCCCGTGTGGTCGAGTACGGCTCGGACGTGCTCGGCGGGCTGCGCGCCGCCGAGCTGCCGGCGGCGCTGCGCCGCGTGGCCAAGTTCGAGCCGCGCCGCCGCGCCCGCCTGGCCGGCCCGCAGATCGCCGCCCAGCTGGAGACCGACGCCGCCTTCCGGGGGCTGGTCGCCGCCCGGGTGGAGCAGGTCTGGCCCGAGCTGGCCGAAGGGCTGCGCCGCGGCGTGCTCCCGCCGGCCGCCGACCCGGTGGCGGTGGGGGCCGCGGCCTACCTGATCCGGCCGCAGGGGTGGCAGGACATCGTCGACCGGGTGGGCGGGGAGTTGGAGCGCCAGGAGAGCGCCCGGGAGGCCGACGAGGCCGCCGAGGCCCTGGCCGACCTGCGCGCCCGCCTGGACGAGGCGCGCGCCGAGCACCGCGAGGAGGTGCACCGGCTCCGCAAGGAGCTGCGCGAGCAGCGCAGCACCGTGGCCGACCTGCGCCGCAAGGTGCACGCCGAGCGCAAACGGGCCAAGGAGGCCGAGGAGCGCGCCGCGCAGGCCGAGGAGGAGACCCGTGACCGCAGCCGGCTCACCTCCGCCCAGGTGGCGGCGGTGGAGGCGGAGAACCGCCGGCTCAAGGCGCGGCTGGAGGCAGCCGAGGGCCAGGTGGAGGCGGCGCGCCGGGCGGCGCGCGCCGGGCGCAGCGCCGACGACGCGCGGCTGCGGGTGCTGCTGGACGTGCTGGTGGAGGCCGCGCACGGGCTCCGCCGCGAGCTGGCGCTGCCGAGCTCCATCGCCACCCCGGCCGACCTGGTCGCCGAGGGCCGTTCCGGGCCTGCGCGCCCGGTGCCCGAGGTGGGCGCGCCCACCGACGACCCGGCGCTGGTCGACCGGCTGCTGGAGCTGCCGCGCATGCACCTGCTGGTGGACGGCTACAACGTGACCAAGACCGGCTACCCGGAGCTCCCGCTGGCCGACCAGCGGGCCCGTCTGCTGACGGCGCTGGAGGGGCTGGCCAGCCGGACCAAGGCCGAGATCACCTGCGTGTTCGACGGCGCGGACGTGGAGGCCCCGGCCCAGCAGGGGCAGCGCCGGGTGCGGCTGCTCTTCAGCGACCCGGGGGAGACCGCCGACGAGCTGATCGTCCACCTGGTCCGCACCGAGCCCCCGGGCCGACCGCTGGCGGTGGTCACGGCGGACAAGGAGATCATCGCCGCAGCCCGCCGCGAGGGCGCCCGCCCGGTCCCCTCCACCCTCCTCCTCCGCCGCCTGGACCCGGGGCGCTGAGGCGGCGCACGCCGCGTCCGGGCGGCCGGGGAGGGCGTGACCCTAGCGTTCTTTGAGGTCAGGTGCCCTGCGTGTGACGGATCTGTGACCGAGTCGAAGCCGGTGAGCAAAAGCCGTACTGGGCAGGGAGAACGGCCGCGGGGCCGCTGTCGGTCGCCGTTACTGTTTCGTTGTTGTGGTTGAGGCGGGTAAAGCGGTCCGCTAGTTTTTCCCAGGAGCTTCATGGTCTCGTGCGCCTCGGTGCAGGCGCCGCCCGCGGGGCGGTGCCCGCCGAGGGGCGCGGGGCTCCCCGTAACCCCATGGGTGCGAGCGGTCGTGCTGCCGTGTCGTCCGGCCCCCGAGTGTCGCCCGGAGACCGCGGTCCCCGCTCCCCGGTCCCGCACCGCGCGGGGCCGGGGCCCGGCCCTCGCCCCCGCCCAGGCCCCTGAGGGGCCCGACCAGCAAGGAGCGTGGACCGCCATGGCGAACAACGGTGGTCGGCGCACGGCCCGCCGGGTAGCGACCGGTCTCGGGGTCGTGGCGGCCGGCAGTCTGATCGCGTCCGCAGGGACCGGTGTGGCCAGCGCCGATCCGGAGCAGAGCCGTGAGGACGTCCAGCAGAAGCTGGACGAGCTCAACGAAGAGGCCGGCAAGGTCGTCGACGAGTACAACGAGGCCAACGAGGACTACAAGGCGGCCAAGGCCAAGGCCGACGAACTCGACGAACAGGTCGGCGAGGAGAAGGAGCGCTACGAGGAGCTCAAGAAGGAGGCCTCGGAGATCGCCAGTGCCGTGTACCAGGGTGGAGACCTCGGGTCCAACTCCTATGCGCTGACCGTGGAGGACCCCGGTGACCTGATGGACCAGGCCGCCGACGTCGGCAAGCTCTCCGAGAACCAGAAGGCCAAGCTCGACGAGTTCAGCGACTCCAACGAGCGCCTGTTCAAGCTCAAGGACGAGGCCGACTCGGCCCTGGAGGAGGCCAAGGACGAGAAGGACGAGGCCGAGGAGAAGAAGGAGGAGGTCGAGGAGAAGATCTCCGAGCAGGAGGACCTCCTCGCCGAGTTCCCCGAGGCCGACGCCGCCCCCGAGGGCGACGGGTCCACGGCGGCCAACAACGGCTCGGGCAACGCCCGCGCCGCGCTCGACTTCGCGCTCGCCCAGGTCGGCAAGCCCTACGTCTACGGCGCCGCCGGGCCCGACGGCTTCGACTGCTCCGGCCTGGTCATGCGCTCCTGGGGGGCGGCCGGCGTGAGCCTGCCGCGCGCCACCTACGGCCAGGCCGAGGCGGGCTCCCGGGTCGGCCGGGACGCGCTGCAGCCGGGCGACATCCTGATGTTCAGCGGCCTGGGCCACGACGGCCTCTACCTGGGCAACGGCCAGATGGTGCACGCGCCGCGCACCGGCAAGAACGTCGAGGTCGTGCCGCTCGCCGGGTACTGGGACGGCCAGTTCATGTACGGCGTCCGGGTCTAGCCGGACCCCGGCACTCCGGGCGCCGCCCGCCGCCGCAGGCCTGCGGCGGCGGGCGGCGTGCCGTATCGGCCGTATCGGGCGATTCCGGCCACCCCGGAATTCCCGCTCGAAGGTAACGAATCGGTTGAGAAGGTGGCGGGGATGCACTACTGTTCCCGCCGAACCGGGTCGTTCCTCTCGCCGCCACCCGGGCGGCGACGATCCGGACCCGCCGAACTCCGCCGCGGGAGGCCTGTCGGCCCCGCGGGAGCGGAGACCGGAGCACCGCGCACGGCGACGACCTCCCGAAGCGGCCCCCCGCCGCATCCGCCGTCCGCGGACACCTGCCCCCGAACCGGGCCGCGCAGCGTCGCATGAGCCGTGCGTGCCCCTCCGGTAGGCGGACCACGGGAGAAAGGTGGGCCACCACCGTGCACGATCCACGCGAGCGCGGTCCCTACCGCCGCCGCATGGCGGCCGCGGGCTTCGTCGCCGCGGGCGCCCTTTTCGCCTCGACCGTCCTGCCCGGGATCGCGTCGGCCGATCCCACCCCCGACGAGGTGCGCGAGCGGATCGAGAAGCTGGAGGAGGAGCACGCCGAGCAGGCCGCCGCCTACAACGAGGCCAAGCAGGACCACGACGCCGCCCAGGAGAAGCTGGACGACATCGAGGCCGACCGGAAGGACGCGGCGGACGAGCTCGATGGGATGCAGTCCGGTGTCCGGGAGCTCGCCACGGCGGCCTACAGCGGCGACGACTACACCTCGGTGCCCTACCTGACGACGTCCAGCGGACCGGAGGATGCGCTCCGGCAGGCTTCCGACCTGGGCTACCTCTCGCAGAGCCAGCAGGACCGCCTGGACAACTACGTCCAGGAGAAGCGCAAGCTGGACGAGCTGGAGGCCTCGGCGGAGGAGACCGAGAAGGAGGCCGAGGAGCGTCTCGACGACGCCGAGAAGGCCAAGGAGAAGGCCGAGGAGAAGCTCGACGAGCAGCAGTCGCTGCTGGACGACCTGACCGCCGAGGAGCGCGCCGAGGCCACCGAGGGTGTGGACGGCGGGGCCCAGGAGTCCTCCTCCTCGGGCGGGTCCGGCGGAGGGGCGACGCCGCCGCAGGTCAACGGCAACGCCCAGGCGGCGGTCAACTTCATCTACGCCCAGATCGGCGACTCCTACAGGATGGGCGCCAACGGCCCGGACGTGTGGGACTGCTCCAGCCTGGTGCAGGCCGCATGGCGTGAGGCGGGGGTGAGCATCCCCCGGGTCACCTATGACCAGGTCAACGTCGGCACGAAGGTCTCGTGGGACCAGTTGCAGCCCGGCGACCTCATCTTCTTCTACGAAGGGCCCAGCCACGTCGGCATGTACGTGGGCGGGAACAAGATGGTGCACGCCTCCACCTCGTCGAAGCCGGTGCTCGAGGTGCAGCTGAACAGCTACTACCAGAGCAAGTTCCACTCGGCCGTGCGGGTCGGCTAGCGCCCCGCGACCGGACGCGCACCGGACGCGCAGCGCGGACGAAGGGGCCGCGGCACCCGAAAGGGAGCCGCGGCCCCTTCGTCCGCCTGTGTACGGGCGAGCCGCGGGGCCGGACACGGCATTCGCGGGGGCGGCTCCCACGCGGTGGAACGCTGGTGCGTTAGTACTGCAACGACAGGTCGGTCGAGGACCCGGCGGACGCTGACCACACGACAGTGGCGGGCGCTTCCCCAGGCCCGCCTGCCGGGCAGCGGGCCGTCTGGGGCGCAGGGGCGGCGGGGCGTGACCGTGTCCGGCACCCTGGTGCCGCTTCCGCCCGCTCCCGCGCCGATCCCGGGAAAAACGGCCCTTGAAGCCGCGCCCGCAGGGCCGCTCTCCCCCTCCCTTGTTGATCTCGGGGAAGTCGGGGTTATACCGGCCGGTATAACCCCGACTTCCCCGAGATCAACAACGGGCCTGCCCGCGGGGCCCGCCGCCCGGCAAGCAGGCCCGGGGAAGCGCCGGGCTCTCCTCGTTGCCGCCGACCACCCCGACCCCAGACCCCCTACCGCCCGGCCGGGGCCCGTGAGCGGGGCACCTGCTGTTCCGTCGGACGGCCTCTGTCCGCGTCCATTTCCGGCTTCGGCGGGTGCCCTGATGGGACCTGGACGTCCGCCGACTCCTCGACCGAACTGTCGTTGCAATATCAGTGGTGCGGGGCACCGTCGTGCTGGGCGGTGCCACGGGCGGCCGGGTGAGCACCGTACGAAGGATCTGCGGCGCACTACCGGGACCATTGGGTCCGGGGCATTGACAGAGCGCTGTGCCCCGAGGCGAGATCACTTCAGCCTAAGAGAGCCTCCGACGGTCCGAACGGTGTCCGGGACTGGGCGAACGTGTAGGTCAGGGCAACCGGGCTGACCGGTTCGTCCTAGAGCGCGTTGAGATGGGCGCTGGAGTCGCCAGAGGGCGATCGGGAGGTCCGGGCCCTGTGCGGCTTCGGTCGGCGCGTCAGGGCTGCCTGAGCGATGCCGGGAAGCGGAGGATTCCGGAGGAGGCAGTCCTGCCGGGGCCACCCGCATCGGCCTCTTCTGCGCCGCCCCTCATGATGGGCGGCGAACGTCGTGCAGGGAGTGCTCCCATCAGTCCCGATCGGTGGTCCGCACAGCGGGCGAGGGCCGCTCGGCGAGAGGCGATCGCAGCCGCGGACGGACCTACCGCGTCAGCGGCGCCTCCCCTCCGTCGTGTAGCCCGGTACAGGTATGCGCAGGGCCGGGCGCGTGGCGCCCGGCCCTGTCGGCGGTCTTCCGGCGGTGCGGCCGGAGGGGAGCTCAGCTGTCGGAGTAGAGCGCCTCGATCTCCTCGGAGAACTGCTGGTTGATCACGTGGCGCTTGATCTTCAGCGAGGCCGTCATCTGTCCGCCCTCCTCGGAGAAGTCCAGCGGCAGGATCGTGAACTTGCGGACCGACTCGGCCCGCGAGACGGCCTTGTTGGCGTCGTCCACCGCGTTCTGCACCTCGGCGACCAGGTCCGGGTCGTCGACCAGGTCCGGGATGTCGCCGCTCTTGCCGTTCTGCTCCTTCCAGAAAGCAAAAGCGTCCGGATCGATGGTGATCAGCGCCGAGACGAACTTGCGGTTGTCGCCGACCACCATGCACTGGCTGATGATGGCGTGGCCGCGGATGCGGTCCTCGATCACCGCCGGGGCGACGTTCTTGCCGCCGGCGGTGACGATGATCTCCTTCTTGCGGCCGGTGATGCTCACGTAGCCGTCGTCGTCGAGGGTGCCCAGGTCACCGGTGCGGTACCAGCCGTCCTCGTCGAAGGCGTCCTTGGTGGCGGCGTCGTTGTTCCAGTAGCCGCGCATGACGTGGTCGCCCTTGCAGAGCACCTCGCCGTCCTCGCCGATGCGGATGGACACCCCGGGGAAGGGCGCGCCGACGGTGCCGATCTTGTTCAGCTGCGGGGTGTTGACCGCGGTCGGGGCCGAGGTCTCGGTCAGGCCGTACCCCTCGATGATGGTCAGGCCCACGCCGCGGAAGAAGTGGCCCAGCCGCTCGCCCAGCGCGGACCCTCCGGACACGGCGTAGCGGGCCTGCCCGCCGACCGCCGCCAGGATCTTGCCGTAGACCAGCTTGGAGAACAGCGCGTGCTTCAGGCGCAGCCCCATCGGCACGTGCCCGGTGCTCAGCGCGCGGCTGTAGGCGATGGCGGTCTCGGCGGCGGCGTGGAAGATCTTGCCCCGCCCCTCGGCGGTGGCCTTCTGCTCGGCCTTGTTGAAGACCTTCTCGAACACCCGGGGCACGGCCAGCAGGAACGTGGGCTTGTACACCCCGAGCGCGTCGATCAGCTCGGGCCCGGTGGAGGGGAAGTGGCCCAGGGCCGTCTTGGACTCGATGCAGCCGATCTGGATGATGCGGGCGAAGGAGTGCGCCAGCGGCAGGAAGAGCAGCGTCGAGCGGCCCTCCAGCGTGAAGACCTCCTCCAGCGGGCCCTGGATGACGTTGAGGATGGTGAAGAGCAGGTTGCGGTGGGTCAGCTCGCAGCCCTTGGGGCGGCCGGTGGTGCCCGAGGTGTAGATGAGCGTGGCGAGCTCGTCCACGCCGCCGGCGGTGCGGCGCTCCTCGATCACCGCGTCCTCGATCTCGGAGCCGGTGGCGGTGAACCGCTCCATGCCGCCGTCCTCGATCTCCCACACGTGGGACAGCTCGGGCAGCTCGGCGCGCACGGCCTCGACGCGGGCGGCGTGCTCGGCGGTCTCCACGAAGACGGCCCTGCTGCCCGAGTCGCCGAGGATCCACTGGACCTGCTCCTCGGAGGAGGACTCGTAGATGGGCACGCTGACCGCGCCCACGGACCACACGGCGTAGTCGATGGCGGTCCACTCGTAGCGGGTCCGGGCCATCAGGCCGACCCGGTCGCCGTGCTCGATCCCGGCGGCGACCAGCGCCTTGGCGATGGCCACGACGTCGTCGCGGAAGGCCTTGCAGGTGACGTCGCGCCACTGGCCCGACTCCTGGCGCCGGAGCGCGACGGCGGTGGGCTCCTGCTCGGCGCGCGCGAAGACGGTGTCGGGCAGGCGCGCATCAGAGGAGATCTCTGCCTTGACGGGTCGGCTGAATTCGCGCACGTTCGGCTCCTGGACAGATGGGGTCGACGAGGGGACGTGACGACGGTAACAAGTTCGGCTACTCGTCGGTAGAACCTGTTCCAGGTTCGGTATCGGATGGTGACCGAACAGGGCCGTTCTCCGATCCCTCGGCCGCATTATGCCCCGGCAGGGGGCGGGCGTCCCTGAATCCGCTCGGGGTTTCCCCGGGTTCGGGGCCGCCGGGGACCCGCCCCGGGGCGCGTGCGGCTACCGTGGTCGTCGAGTCCGGCTATCACGAGCAGGGGTGGGCGAGCATGGCAGGGTCCGACGGCACAGCGGGCGCGAACGGCGGCGGGAACGGCCGCGGGAACGCCGGGGCGAACGGCCGGCAGGAGGACCGGGCGGAGCGGCAGGACGCCGGCGGCGAGGCCGGCCGCGAGGGCGGCGCCTCTGCCGAGCTGATCGACGACGCGATCCGGCTGGTCGACACGCTCCAGCGCAAGCTCATCATCGCCGGGGTGCGCAAGGGCGTGTCCACGGTGGCCTCCCCGCCGCCGCGCACCGGTGACGTGTGGGAGCAGGCGATCCGCGAGGAGCAGGCCCCGCAGGAGGCGCCGCTGGACCGGCTGGCGGGCGTCGTGCGCACGGCGGCCCCCGAGGTCGCGGGCCACCTCGGGCGGGCCGGGGTGACCCTGTTCGGCGCGCTGCAGGAGAGCTGGCGGATCGCCGGCGAGGAGTTCGCGCGCCAGCGCCGCGAGCGCGAGGAGCGGGAAGGGCGCGAGGCTGCCGAGCGCCGCGCCCGCGACGACCGCGCCCCCGAGGCGCCTCCGGAGATCACCGAGGGCCGGGGCTGAGAGCCCCCGGAATCCGGGCGGCCGCCGGGGGCGCGCCCGGCGCCGCATAGGGCGGACCGCTCCCGGCCGGCTCCGAGGGGTGCGGGGCGGGGGAGCCGGGTCCGTGCCCGCGGATCGGCCTTCGGCCTTCCTCGGCATGTGCGCCCCCGATCCGGGTTCGCGACCGCCCCCGGTGGCAATCCAGGGGGCGGAGGCGGCGAGTGGTCCAAACCTTTGGTTTACTCCATTCGGTCCGTCCGTCCCGGCACACGTGAGGAGCACCCCCAATGGCGTTGACCATCGGCGTCGACATCGGCGGAACGAAGATCGCCGCAGGCGTCGTCGACCCCGAGGGGCGCATCCTGCGCCATGCGAAGGCCCCCACGCCCCGCGGGGACGGGGAGCTGCTGGCCGAGGCCGTCGCCGGGCTGGTGCGGGAGCTGCGCGAGAGCGACCGGGAGCCGCCGACGGCGGTCGGCATCGGCACGGCGGGGTTCGTCGACGAGGCGCGGTCGCGGATCGTTCTGGCGGGCAACCTGGGGCTGTCCGACGACCCGGTCCGCGAGCGCATCGCCCGACGCATCGACCTGCCCGTGGTGGTGGAGAACGACGCCAACGCCGCCGCGTGGGCCGAGGTCCGCTTCGGCGCGGGCCGGGGCTGCCGCGACGCCGTGGTCGTCACGCTGGGCACCGGGGTCGGCGGTGCGCTGATCGTCGACGGCGAGCTGCGCCGCGGGCGCTTCGGGGCGGCCGGGGAGATCGGCCACTACCGGATGGTGCCCTTCGGCCGCAGGTGCGCGTGCGGCAACCAGGGGTGCTGGGAACAGTACGCCAGCGGCAGCGCGCTGGTCGCCGAGGCGCGTGCCCTCGCCGCGGCGGAACCGGTGAGCGCGGCCCGCCTGCTGGAGGCGGCCGGGGGCGACCCCGAGGGGATCGAGGGCCCGGAGGTCACCCGCGCGGCCCGCGAGGGGGACCCGGCGGCGCTGCGGTGCTTCGCCGCCGTGGGCGAGTGGGTCGGCCAGGGGCTGGCGGACCTGGCGGCGATCCTGGACCCGGAGTGCTTCGTGGTCGGCGGGGGAGTGTCCGCGGCGGGCGAGATCCTGCTGAAGCCCGCGAGGGAGGCCTACGCCCGCGCGGTCACCGGAAAGGCCACCCGCAGGCTCGCCGACGTCCGCCCGGCCGAACTCGGAGGCGAGGCCGGCATCATCGGCGCGGCGGACCTGGCCCTGCGCTAGGCGCACCCGGCGGACCGGCTCCGCCTCGCGGCCACGCCCCCTGGATCGGGAGCGGCCCCACCGGTGCTCCTGGGTCTCGGTGCCGCGGTGGGGCGGGCGGCGTGGGGCTCTGGCGGCCCTCGGGGCCGGGCGGATCTCGTGTCGGGTCGGCGCCTCCCGGCAGAAGCCTGACCGGTCCGCCTACCGGGCCGTCTCCTCCGGGACCGGGATGTGCATCTCGATCTCGGTGCCTTCGCCCGGGGCGGTGATGACCTCCGTCGTGCCCGCCAGGTCGCGGATGCGGCCGCGGATGGACTGGGACATCCCGAGCCTGCCCTCGGCCCGGGCCTCCTCCGGGCGTTCGGGAGGCATCCCCGGCCCGTCGTCGCGGACGGTCACCGTGACCTGCCCGCCCTCGTCCTCCAGCAGCAGCCACACCCGGGTGCCGTCCGGGCAGTGGCGGTCGACGTTGGCCAGTGCCGCCTCCACCGCGGCACGGATCTCGGCCACCGCCGGCGCGGGCATGCGCACCGGGTCGGCCGGGCCCGCGAACGTCACGCGGGACGACGCCAGCTCGGCCAGCGCCGCGTGCAGGTCGGCCGAGGGAACGACGGCGTCGGTCGGGGCCGGGCCGGGAGAGGAGCGGCCCCAGGAGGACACGAGGCCGCGGAGTGAGGGCACCAGGCCGCGGAGCGACGTCCGGACGCCCGCGGAACCCCTGCTCCCGGCAGCCCCCGGGCCGCCCGCACCGGCTGTGGCTCCCGCGGCCTCCGCACTGTCCGCACTGTCCGCACTGTCGGCACTGTCTGTACCGTTCTCGGGCCGCTCGACGGCCGGGCCGCCGCCGACCAGGGTGCGCAGGCGCACCTCCTGCTCCCCGGCCAGGCGCCCCAGCTCGCCCGCCTCGCCCCCCAGCTCCTCGCCGCGGCGCCGCACCATCGCCAGCACCTGCAGCACCGAGTCGTGGATCGACCGCGCCAGGCGCTCCCGCTCGGCGGTGCGCGCCTCGATCTCCACCGCCTCGGCCAGGCGCCGCTCCGCCCGCAGCGCATAGTGCGCCAGGTAGCCCATCGAATACCCGGCCAGCAGGAGCAGCACCACGCCCCGCGGCACCGCCGCGCTGATCTCCAGGCCCAGCCACACCCGGACCGCGATGTCCACCACCCCGTGCCCCAGCGCCACGCACAGCGCCCACCGGCGGCCGCCCACCACCGCCGCGGCCAGGGCCGCACCGGCGAACCACGTCGAGGTCAGCGGCGGGGCGTGGCGCAGGTAGACGGGCTCGACCACCAGCGCGGTCGCGGCCAGGCAGGCGAAGGCCACCGCGACGTCCGCGGCCGCCAGCAGCCGCTCGTCCACGGTGCCGCGGCCGGGACCGTAGGCCCACACGGTGAACAGCGTCCAGGCCGCCATCACCACCAGCACGGCGACCGCCCCCACCGGGTGCGCCAGCAGCCGGAAGGTGTCGGCGACCATGTAGGCGGCGTAGACGAGGGAGGCCGCGCGGAACACCGCGATCGCCCGCCACAGGGGGACCTCGAACCCCGTGGCCCCGTCGCGGTCCGACCGCCGCTCCGGGGGCGGCGGGGCGCCCCCCACGCGGGTACGGGATTCCTGGTTCATCGGGCCACGCCTTTCGGGAAGACTCCGGAGACGGTCTTACCAGCCCTGCGCGGCCGCATCACCCCGCAGGACGGCCGACCGGGGGAGTGGACGACGCGCACCGTGCCGGTCGGCGTCCTTCCCCGAGGGGCGAACCGGGAGCCTTGCGTCCGGTGGCGACGTCGACCGGTGCACGCCCCGGGCAGAGGCGCCGGCCCCGGTTCGCGCACACCGCACGCATCGTGAACACCACACGTGTCTCGGCGCTTTCCCCTCGATCCCCGCACCAGGGCGGCAGGCCGGCGGACACACAGCGGAGGCACACGTGCAAGGCCGATGGGGAACGGGTGTACGTCCCTGACCGAAGGAGGCCGGGGGCGGCACCGCCGGAGACCTCACGGGGGAACGGTGTCGGGCGGCGTCAGACGATGGCGCCGTCGTCGGGGCCGTTGTCGCCGGAGGCGCGGTCGCCCATGCGGACCACCAGCACCACGAACCCGGCGATGAAAGCGGCCACCGCGCAGAACGCCAGCCACCCCGGCCGCACGCCCATCAGCATCGACACCAGCAGCACCGCCGGGCCGCCGAACAGCCCGCCCCAGGCCAGCCGCCCCACCAGGTCGCCACTGGGCAGCGGCGGCGGGGGCGGGGGCACGAAGTGGTCCTCCGCGTCGACGGCGTCCCGGTCGCCGCGCCCCTGGGCGGTGTCCTCGTCGTCCTCGTCGGCGCCGTCGCCGGGGGCGGTCCGGCCCCTGTGGTCCCCGCCCTCGTCGTCCTCGGTGTCCGCGGAGCGCGTCCGCCCGGAGGAGGGGGAGACGTTCTCGGCGTCCGGCCAGGACGGGGGCTCGTCGCCCTCGCCCGTCCCGGGCTCGTAGAAGCGCGCCACCAGGTCGGCCCACACCTCGTCGTCGTCCCGGGGCGGCGCGGCGCCGTCCGGCCCGGCGGCACCGTCGACGACGTCTGCGCCGTCGACACCGTCCGCGGCGTCCATGGGACGCAGAGGGGCCGCGACGCCGCCGGGCTCTTCGGCGGTCTCATCGCGGCCCAGGTCGGGAAGCTCGGTGCGGAGCACGCGCTCGGCGGAGTCGCGCTCGCGCTCGTCGACGTAGAGGTGGTCGGTGGCGGCCGCGCCGGGGGCGGACCCGGGGGCGGGGTCGGCCGCGTCGGCGTCCAGGCGGATCGCATAGGCGGCGATCCCCTCCCGCCCCAGGGCCTCCAGCATCCGGTCGGCAGAGGCCGGGGGAAGGAGGATGAGCGGCACATAGGCGTCCGCGAGCAGACCGTTGCCGCGGCGATGCGTCATCGCTGTCGTCCTTCCCCGCTTCTGCTGTGCTCGCGCACGAAGCCGAGGCTGCCCTCGAAGATCGCGGCGGCATCGTTGTCCAGGGTGGCGACATGGTAGCTGTCGCCCAGCGAGCGGACGGCCACCGTGGTGTTGACCGCCTTACTCGTGAGGATACGCAGACTCTGCGGCCCGATGACATGATCTTCCGGACTTCGGTAGGCCAGAACCGGCGCCCGCAGCGCGGGCATGCCCTTGCGGACCGCGCGCCACAGTTTCGGGAGTGTCGCGGCCGCAGCGGTGGGCACCCGGTCGTACCCCACCTCGTGCGCGCCGGGCCGCTTGATGTCGTCGGCCAGGCCGGCCGTGGACGGCAGCAGGCGCTTGAGCAGCGGGGCGGCGAGCAGCAGCGGGTTCTCCAACGCCAAGGACGGGTTCACCACCACCGCACCGGCGACCTTGTCCGGGTGCTCCTGGGCCAACCGCAGGGCGAGGCAGCCGCCCATCGACATGCCCATGACGAACACCTCGTCGCAGCGCCGGTTCAGCTCCAGCAGCGCGCGCTCGACCTCGGCGAACCATTCGTCCGAGGTGGTGAGGTTCATCTCCTGCCAGGTCGTCCCGTGGCCGGGCAGCAGCGGCAGCTCCACCGCGAGCCCGGCCCCGGCCAAGTGGTCGGCCCAGGGGCGCATCGACTGGGGGGATCCGGTGAACCCGTGGCACAGGACCGCCCCGACGGGGCCTCCGGGGGCGCTGAAGGGTTCGGCGCCGGGCAGCAGCGGCATGGGACGCTCCTCGCGAGGGCGGTCGGCACGACGGGCGCGGGATTACGAAGTTAACCCGCGCGCGGGGCCGTCCGGTACCCCGGCCCCCGGGCGCCGCCGGAGCCTGCATTGGTAGTCGGTCCCGACCAATGCGAAGATGGCCACGATTGTTCGTGGAAGCGGGAAGGCGATCGTGGCACGCGTGTCCGGACCCCACCCGCCGGTGCGGGGGTGAATCTCGGTGTTCTACTGGGTTGTGAAGGCGTTTCTGGGCCCGGTGCTGGCGGTGCTGTGGCAACCGCGCGCCGAGGGCGTCGAGAACGTTCCGCGCACCGGTCCGGCGATCATGGTGAGCAACCACCTGTCGTTCTCGGACCACTTCTTCGGTCCGCTGCCGCTGCCGCGCAAGATCACCTTCCTCGCGAAGGCCGAGTACTTCACCGGCACCGGCCCCAAGGGGCTGATCAGCCGCCTGTTCTTCACCGGTGTGGGGCAGATCCCCATCGACCGCTCCGGCGGCAAGGCGAGCGAGGGCGCGCTGCGCACCGGGCTGAGGGTGCTCAAGCAGGGCAAGCTGCTGGGCATCTACCCCGAGGGCACGCGCTCGCCCGACGGGCGCCTGTACCGCGGGCGCACCGGTGTGGCGCGCCTGGCCCTGGAGTCGCGCGCCCCGGTGGTGCCGATGGCGATGATCAACGTCGACAAGATCATGCCGCCCGGGCGCACCGTCCCCAAGCTGGGCATCCGCCCCAAGGTGGTCTTCGGTAAGCCGCTGGACTTCTCCCGCTACTACGGCATGGAGAAGGATCCCCGCGTGCTCCGCGCGGTGACCGACGAGATCATGTACGCCCTCCTGGCGCTCTCCGGCCAGGAGTACGTGGACCGCTACGCCCAGTCGGTCAAGCGCGAGCTGGAGCAGGCGGCCAAGGAGGAGAAGAAGGAGCAGCACGCCGACGCCAAGGAGCGCAAGCGCTCCGAGCGCGCCAAGCGCAAGGCGGAGAAGAAGGCCCGCAAGGAGGAGAAGAAGGTCGCCCGCCAGGCGGAGAAGGCCGACCAGCCCGAAGAGGCCGCGGAAACGGGCTGACCCGCCCCGGGTCCGGGGACCGGCCTCCGGTCTCCGCGGCGACCCGCGCGCAGTGCTTCGGCCGACCGCCTTCTTCGACGTGCCGACGCGCACAGTGGGCCGCCCCAGGCCTCTCAGGCGCTCGGTCTTCCGCCCGGCCTGGCCCGTGGAGCCGCTCCCACTCGGCGCACACGGGGCTCCGGGGCCCTGGCCTTGCCCAGGCCGACCACCACGGCGGGGTCCGGCGGGACGCGGCGTGCGGGGTCAGGGGGCCCGGCGGGGCTCCAGGGTGAGGTCGGCGATGACCGGGCGGTGGTCGCTGGCGGCGTGGACGTCGGCCCGGGCGAGGTCCTCCACGGGCACCCCCGAGCCGAGGACGGCGAGCCCCGGGCCGGTGAAGACGGCGTCGATGCGGCGCCGGGGGCGGCGCGAGGTGAAGGTGGCGCCCTCGCCGGCCGGGGCCGCTGCGCCGGCGTCGCACAGGTCGGCCGTGAGGATCCGCCAGGTCCTGCCGCCCGGTGTCCCGTTGACGTCCCCGGCCAGGACGCGCGGCGCGTCCCCGGCGAACCGGCGCAGGTGCTCCAGGGCCTCCCGGGCGTGGGCGGCGCGTGCGCTCTCCTCCAGGTCCAGGTGGGTGGAGGCGACGGCGACCCGGCGGCCGCCGATCTCCAGCAGGGCGGCGGAGACGGCGCGGCGGTGCAGACCGCGGCGCGGGGTCAGAAGCGTGTGCCGGGTGTCCAGGACGGTGATGCCGGGCCGCACGAGCACGGCGAGTCCGCAGGAGCGCCGGTCCACGGCGGACACCAGGCCGGTCGCGCGCCGCAGCGCCCGTCGGCGCAGGCACCAGAAGAGCAGCCGCGGGGCCTCCTGGAGGCAGACCACGTCGGGGCGGCAGTCGCCGATCACCCGGTACAGGGCCGGCCGCGAGTCCCGCATGGCGCGGATGTTGTAGCTGAGCAGCCGGAACCGGGTTCCGGCCGGAGTCGCTTCCACGATCGTGGTCTACCCGGAACCGCCGCACCTGCGCTGACGGCGGGAGGAGTTCTCCCTTACCCGGCGCCGGATCGCCGCCGAGCGACCGGGGGCGTGGCGATGTCGTCGGTGTGCAAGAGGCCCTGGGGCGGGAACGGGTGCCGGGGCGCTACCCCAGTAGGCCGGACTCAGGGGAGCAGAGGGAATCCGGGTGTCCGGGAGCCGGGGACGGGGCCTCAGATCAGCGGGGGACCGTCGCCCGGGTCCTCCTGGTAGGAGTAGCGCTGTTCCGACCATGGGTCGGCGAGGTTGTGGTACCCCCGCTCCTCCCAGAAGCCGCGGCGGTCGGTGGTCAGGTACTCGACCGCCCGCAGCCATTTCACGCTCTTCCACCCGTACAGGTGCGGCACCACCATCCGCAGCGGGAACCCGTGCTCCGGGGAGAGCTCCTCGCCCTCGCGGTGGGTGGCCAGCAGCACCCCGTCCCGCAGGAAGTCGTCCATGCGCACGTTCGCGCTGTAGCCGTACTCGGCCCACAGCATCACGTGCGTGGCCTCCGGGGCCGGCGGGGCGAGCTCGACCAGCGCCGCCGAGGAGACGCCGCTCCAGCGCACCTCCGGCAGGGTGAACCTGGTCACACAGTGGAAGTCGGCCGTCCACTCGGTGTGCGGCAGCCCGGAGAACTCCTCCCAGGTCCACCGGTGCCCGGCGGGATCCTCGGTGGCGCCGTAGACGCGGAAGTCCCAGCGGTGCGGGCGGAAGCGGGGCACCGGACCGTAGTGGACCGCGGAGTGGTCGCGCGGTATGTACTGCCCCGGCGGCAGTCGATCCTGGGCCAATCGAACCCCCTCATGCGGTGCCGCTGCGGCCTTCCCGCCATCCTGCCAGCCCCGCGCGCCGTGCCGGGCGGCGCCCCGCGTGTGCGACCGCGCCCCCTCCGTGCGCTATAGTCGCTCACATGCAGCACAGCTTTTGGCGCTTTTATGGCTACCGGCCCCTGGCTTGGACGGTCGCCCGCCTAGCGCTGCGCTGAGACGGACGTTACGAAGAAGCCCCGGGCCGAAAAAGGCCCGGGGCTTCTTCGCGTCTCAGGGCCTCTCCGCCGCCCGGGCCCGCCTTTCGACCCCGACGCCGAAGGAAACAGGACATGGTCATCGTCATGGCGCCCGACGCCTCCTCCACCGACATCGACTCCATCGTCGACCTCATCGCCACCGCCGGCGGCGAGGCCTACGTGACGCGCGGTGTCAGCCGCACCATCATCGGGCTGGTGGGGGACGTCCGGCACTTCGAGACGCTGGACCTGCGCGCGATGCCCGGCGTGAGCGACGTGCTGCGCATCTCGGCCCCCTACAAGCTGGTCAGTCGCGAGAACAACGCCGAGCGCTCCGTGGTGACCGTGCGCGGGGTGCCGATCGGCCCCGCGCATACCACCGTCATCGCCGGGCCGTGCGCGGTGGAGACCCCCGAGCAGACCCTGCAGGCCGCGCGGATGGCCGCCGACGCCGGCGCCTCGCTGCTGCGCGGGGGCGCCTACAAGCCCCGCACCTCCCCCTACGCCTTCCAGGGCCTGGGCGAGACCGGCCTGAAGATCCTCTCCGACGTGCGCGACGAGACCGGCCTCCCCATCGTCACCGAGGTGGTCGACGCCTCCGACGTGGAGCTGGTCGCCTCCTACGCCGACATGCTGCAGATCGGCACCCGCAACATGCAGAACTTCGCGCTGCTGCAGGCCGCGGGCGAGGCGGGCAAGCCGGTGCTGCTCAAGCGCGGCATGAACGCCACCATCGAGGAGTGGCTGATGGCCGCCGAGTACATCGCCCAGCGCGGCAACCTCGACATCGTCCTGTGCGAGCGCGGCATCCGCACCTTCGAGAAGGCCACCCGCAACACCCTGGACATCAGCGCGGTCCCGGTCGCCCAGGAGCTGTCCCACCTGCCGGTGATCGTCGACCCCTCGCACTCGGGCGGCAAGCGCTCCCTGGTGCTGCCGCTGTCGCGCGCCGCCCTGGCGGTGGGCGCCGACGGCGTCATCGTCGACGTGCACCCCCGGCCGGAGACGGCGCTGTGCGACGGCCCGCAGGCGCTGGTCGACACCGACCTGGCCGAGCTGCGCGACGTCGCCCAGACCCACGCGGCGCTGCTGGGCCGCACCCTGGTCGAGGCCCCGGCTCCGGCCGCGGTCTGACGGGAGGCGCCGTTCGGGGCGGCCCCGCGTCGGGCCGCCCTTTGGACGGCCCCGGCGGCCTTCAGACGGCCCGTCGGCGCCCGGGTCGGACGGTGTGCATCCCATGTGCGGCCCGAGCGCACGGTGAGTGAGCGGGGCTCCGGGAGTCACAGGGCGGGTACGCGTGTCCGGTGGGGCGCAGGGGCCCCGGGGCCGGCTCGGCCGTGGCCGTCGTGGCATGGCCCGTGTGCCGCCTCCGGCGCCCCGCGCGAGGCGGGGCGCTCCGGAGGCCTTTGGGGCGGGGACGGGCGTCCTGCGGGGGCGCGATTGCGCCCCCGGGCCGGATCAGACCGAGGCCGGCGCGGCGTCGCCGAGGAAGCTGGGCCGGTGCAGCTGGGTGTTGGCCGCCAGGTACTCGGCCAGCTCCTCCACGTCCAGCCGCTTCTCGATCTGGCGCAGGTCGGCGATCTTGGCGGCCGTCTCCACCTGGCGCGGCGTGAGCAGCGTGCAGCAGTCCTCGTCGGGCAGCTCGGAGATGGACAGCGTGCCGATCGCGCGCGCCTGGTCCATGATCTCGGTCTTGTCCATGCCGATGAGCGGCCGCAGGATCGGCACGTCCACCGCGTCGTCGAGCGCGGTCAGGTTGGTCATCGTCTGGCTGGACACCTGCCCCAGCGCATCGCCGGTGATCAGCGCCTCGGCACCCAGGTCGTCGGCGAGGGCCTCGGCGGTCTTGAGCATCAGCCGCCGCTGGGCCACGATCTGCAGCCGCTCGGCGCCCGAGCTCTTCAGCTGCTGCTGGGCCTTGCCGAAGGGCACCACGAACAGCCGCGAGCCCACCTGGAACCGGTCGAGCTGGCGCACCAGGCTGTAGGCCTTGTAGATGGACTCGGGGCCGGTGAACGGCATGCCCGAGAAGTGCAGGAAGTCGACCTTGAGGCCGCGGCGCATCATCCGGTGGGCGGCCACGGGCGAGTCGATGCCTCCCGACATCAGCACCAGGCCGCGCCCGCTCATCCCCGCAGGCAGGCCGCCCTGCCCGGGCACGCCGTCGGTGAAGACGAACACCTCGTCCTTGTCGACCTCGATGAAGACCGTGTTCTCCGGGTGCTTGAGCTTCACCGCGAGGCCGGTGGCCTCCTGCACGCGCGCGCCGACCTCCTTGGCGATCTGGGAGGAGGTCAGCGGGAACCGCTTGTCGCGCCGCCGGGCGCGCACGGCGAAGCTGCCGGTGCGATCGGCCATGGAACGCACGGCGATGTCGGTGACGGCGCCGATGTCCTTGGCGACCCGGCGCGCCTGGTGCACCCAGACCACGCCCATGACGCTGCGCATGCGCTCGGCGAGCTCGGCCACCTCCAGGTCCGAGGCCCCGGGCATGCGCAGGATGATGACGCCCGCACCGCGCCGGGTGAGCTTGATCTCGCCCAGGCCGCGCGCGGCCGAGCGGATGTTGTTGTGCAGGCGGCGCTCGAAGAGGTTGCGGTTGCTGCCCTTGAGCACGATCTCGCCGAGCTTCATCAGCACGCACAGTTCGCCCAGACCGGACCCGGCGCCCTCCGAGCCGGAGGCGGCGGTGCCCTCGGGCGCGGTGTCGGGGGCGGGGTCGGACGTGACGGCCATGGCGGCATCTCCAGGTCAGGGTCGGGTGTGGTCGGACGGAGGGCCCTCACGCGGGGGCGGAACCTCCGATCCCTCCAGTATCCGCCACGCGGACGACCGGTCGGGACGAACAGGGCGGGAGAGGGCGGGGGCGGTGCGCGGGGCCTTCCCGGGGGAGGAAACCCCTCCGGACCCGATTGTCTTCCATCGGACCCGGTCCCGTCCCCGCCTTCCCCGTACGGCACGCGCGAGGGCCCCGCGCCGCAGCGCGGGGCCCAAGGGGAGGACGCCTTGTCTCGAGGGGCGTGCCCGTGTGGGGGAGGAGGCCCTCAGCCGAAGAAGACCTCGGCCTCGGCGTAGCGCTCCTCCGGAACGGTCTTGAGCTTGTCGGTGGCGGCCGACAGGTCCACCCGGACGATGTCGGTGCCCTGCAGGGCCACCATCTTGCCCCAGGAGCCGTCCCGGACCGCGTCGATGGCGTTCACGCCCAGGCGCGTGGCCAGCACCCGGTCGAACGCCGAGGGCGTCCCGCCGCGCTGCACGTGCCCGAGCACGACCGACCGCGACTCCTTGCCGGTGCGCCTCTCGATCTCCTCGGCCAGCCGCTGCCCGATGCCGCCCAGGCGCACGTGGCCGAAGCTGTCCTTCTCGCCGGTGGCCAGCTCCATCTGCCCGTCCTTGGGGTGGGCCCCCTCGGCCACCACGATGATGGGGGCGTACTCGGTCTGGAACCGGCTCTCCACCCAGCCGACCACGTCGTCGATGTCGAAGGGCCGCTCGGGGATCAGGATCGCGTTGGCGCCCGCGGCCATGCCCGAGTGCAGCGCGATCCACCCGGCGTGCCGGCCCATGACCTCCACCACCAGCGCGCGGTGGTGCGACTCTGCGGTGGTGTGCAGCCGGTCGATGGCCTCGGTGGCGATGTTGACGGCGGTGTCGAAGCCGAAGGTGTAGTCGGTGGCGTTGAGGTCGTTGTCGATGGTCTTGGGGACCCCGACGACGTTGACCCCCTGCTCGGTCAGGCGGGTCGCCACGCCGAGGGTGTCCTCGCCCCCGATGGCGACCAGGGCGTCGATGCCCAGCCCCGCCATGTTGTCCTTGACGCGCTCGACACCCCCCTCGATCTTCATCAGGTTGGTGCGGGAGGAGCCCAGGATGGTGCCGCCCCGGGGGAGGATCCCGCGCACGGCGGCGCGGTCGAGCACCATGGTGTCGCCCTCCAGGGGGCCGCGCCATCCGTCCCGGAATCCCACGAATTCGTAGCCGTAGTCCTTGATGCCCTTGCGGACGACGGCGCGGATGACGGCGTTCAGGCCCGGGCAGTCTCCACCGCCGGTCAGAACCCCCACTCGCATACGCCTGCTCCTCGTCATGTGATGCCGTGCGAACTGTGTGTTTCGACCCTTGACCTCTCGGTCCGCTGACGTCAGCCTAACGACAGCGATGTGACCGGCATCACGGAAAGCCCTGCGCCCCGGCCTCGGCGGCATTCGGGGGGCAGCCGCCTTCCACCGCCCACATGGTCTAGACCATAGTCGCCCAACGCACTGGAGGCCAGCAGATGACCGTGCTCACCATCGACGCCGGGACGACCGGCGTCACCGCCCTCATGGTCGGGGAGGACGGCCGCGTCCTTTCCCGCGGATACCAGGAGTTCGCACAGCACTACCCGGAGGCCGGTTGGGTGGAGCACGTCCCCGAGGAGATCTGGCAGGCCGCGCTGGCCGCGTGCCAGAGCGCCCTGGACGCGGCCGGCACCCCGCCCACCTGTGTGGGCATCACCAACCAGCGCGAGACCGCTGTGCTGTGGAACCGCAAGCGCGGCTCCTCGCCCCGCCGCGCCGTCGTCTGGCAGGACCGGCGCACCGCCGGCATCTGCACCGAGCTGCGCGAGGCCGGGCACGAGGACCGGGTCACCGAGGTCACCGGCCTGCGGCTGGACCCCTACTTCACCGGCACCAAGCTCACCTGGATCAAGCGCAACGACCAGCGGGCCTGGAGCGGGGTGGAGTCCGGCGAGACGGCGGTGGGCACCGTCGACTCCTACATCATCGCCCGGCTGACCGGCGGCGCCCGGCACGTCACCGACGCCAGCAACGCCTCCCGGACCCTGCTCTACGACATCCGCAGGGGCGCGTGGTCGGAGGAGATGTGCGAGCTGTTCGGGGTGCCGGTCTCGGCGCTGCCGGAGGTGGTGCCCTCCTACGGGAGCGTCGGCGAGACCGACCCCGAGGAGTTCCTGGGGCTGCGCCTTCCGGTCTCCGGCATCGCCGGCGACCAGCAGGCCGCCATGTTCGGCCAGAACTGCTACCGCCCCGGCACCTCCAAGTGCACCTACGGCACCGGGTCGTTCATCCTGGTCAACACCGGGGAGGAGACGGTGGCCCCGGATCACGGGCTGCTGAGCACGGTGCTGTGGCAGCACCCCGACGGGCGGCTGGAGTACGCCCTGGAGGGTTCGATCTTCGTCACCGGCGCGGCGGTGCAGTGGCTGCGCGACGGCCTCGGGCTGATCGACACCGCGGCGCAGTCGGAGGGGCTGGCGGCGAGCGTGCCCGACTCGGGCGGGGTGGTCTTCGTGCCGGCACTGACCGGCCTGGGCGCGCCCGACTGGGACCCGCACGCCCGCGGGGCGGTCTTCGGCATCACCCGCGGCACCGGCCGCGCGCACCTGGCGCGGGCCACCCTGGACGCGATCGCGTTCGAGGTGCGCGACGTCGCCGAGGCCATGGCCCGCGCCTCGGGCACCCAGGTGCCGGAGCTGCGGGTGGACGGTGGCGCCTCGGCCAACGACCTGCTCTGCCAGATCCAGGCCGACCAGCTGGGCGTGTCCGTGGCCCGGCCTCAGGTGCAGGAGACGACCGCCCTGGGCGCGGCTTTCCTGGCGGGCCTGGGCACCGGCGTGTGGTCGTCCACGGACGAGCTGGAGCGCACCTGGAAGCTCGACCGCAGGTTCGAGCCGGGGGAGCGGGACGACGCCCAGTACCGCCGCTGGAGGACGGCGGTGGAGCGCTCCAAGGGCTGGGCGGAACTGGCCTGAGGGAGCGAAGGGCGACAGACAGGGCGACGACAGGGGCGGGCGGGACGCCGGTGGGCGTCCCGCCCGCCCCTGTCCGTGCCTCAGGCGGGCGTGCGCGGCCGCGTCAGTACGTACGGAAGCGCGAGGTGTCCAGCTCGAACCCGAAGGGCTCGGGGACCGGGACCGGTTTGCCGAAAGGGAGTGTGGTCTGCTCCGTGTAGTGGCCGTTCTCCGGCGAGGAGTAGAGGGTCGAAGAGCGCGCGAGAGGATCGACCAGCAGGTAGACCGGGATGGCGGCGGCCGCGTAGATGCCCAGCTTCGCCACACGGTCGTTGTCGGCATTGGACCGTGAGACGACCTCCGCCGCCAGGATCACCTCGTCCGGGGAGACGAAGTACTCCTTGGTGTCGAGGGCCGCCTCAGGTGCGACGAAGAGGTCGGGGATGGTGCTCCGAGCGATGTGGTGCATCCTGACCTCCAGGTGCACCTCGGTGTCGTACCCCGCTGGAAGGTGGGGTTTGAACTGCCACAGCAGTTCCATGACCGTGCGCTGGTGCTTGCCGATGGGGGGTGGCGACACGGTGATCTCCGCTTCCCTCAAGATCTCCGCGCGATAGCCCCTGGGGACGTCGAGTTCGTCCAGCGTCGTGAAAAGGTCGACCGCGCCGTCGGGTGTCGTGACTGTCACTTCCGGCCTCCGTGTCATGAGTACCGTCCCCAGGATCGTCGTGCACCGGCCACGGGTCCCGCGTGGTTTTCAGACTACTCGTCGAGGTTCCTCTCGATCGCGTAGCGCACCAGCTGGGCGCGGTTGTGGAGCTGGAGCTTGGTGAGCGTGTTCTGCACGTGGTTCTGCACCGTCCGGTGGGCGATGCCCAGCCGGGACGCGATCGCCTTGTACTCCAGTCCCTTGGCGACCAGCCGCAGCACCTCGGTCTCCCGGCGGGTCAGCTCCGGTGCCGGGTCCTCCTCCTGGGACGGCGCGGGCTCGGAGGCCAGGCGGCGGTACTCGCCCAGCACCAGCCCGGCCAGGCCCGGCGTGAACACGGCCTCGCCCCGGTGCACCCCGCGCACCGCCTCCAGCAGCTCCTCGCGGCCGGCGGACTTGACCAGGTAGCCGGTGGCCCCGGCCTTGACCGCGTCCAGCACGTCGCGGTGCTCCCCGCTGGCCGACAGGATCAGTACCCGGGGCGCGGGGCCGTCCGAACCCGCCAGCAGCCGGGCGGTCACCTCGACCCCGCTCAGGTCCGGCAGCTGGAGGTCCAGCAGCACGACGGTGGGCCGGGCGGCCGGGGCCACCCGCAGCGCCTTGGCGCCGTCCCCGGCGGTGGCCACCACCTCGAACCCGGCCTCGGCCAGGTCGCGGGCGACCGCGTCCCGCCACATCGGGTGGTCGTCGACCACCATTACCCTGACCTGCCGGTCCTCTGCGGTCCCGGAGTCCTCGGCCGCCTCTGCCCGCACACTGCCGTCCATGCCGGGCACCCTAGCGGGGCACCGCCACGCCGGGGTAGCGGCGGGCCGCGGCAGGGGCCCTCGGAGCGCCCGGTCAGCCGGTCAGCCGAACGGGGTGACGATCAGCTCGATCTCGGTGCCCTTCTTCGCCTTGCCCTTGGGGTTGTAGTCGGTCACCCGGTCGCCGCCGATGACCTTGGTGACCTTCACCTTGAAGCCCAGGTCCTCCAGCTGCTTGCGGGCCTTGCCGACCTTCTTGCCGCGCACGTCGGGGACCTCGATCTCCTTGGGGCCGCTGGAGACGGTGATGGTGACCTCGTCCCCCGAGCCCGCGGTCGTCCCGCCGCCCGGGTTCTGGGACATGACCTCGCCCTCGGGCACGTCGTCGCTGGGCTTGGACTCGACCTTCACCGTGAGCCCCGCGCCCTCCAGCTGGGAGCGGGCCGCGTCCTCCTTCTTGCCGGTCACATCGGGGACGTCGAACCCCGCGCTGACCGTCAGCCGCACCGCGCCCTCCCGGTCGGCCATGGCCTCGGGCTCGGGGTCGGAGGACAGGACCGTGCCGGGGTCGGCGTCGCGCGACTCGGCCTCTTCCTCCTCCACCTTGGTGAAGCCCGCGTCCTCCAGGGTCTTGCGGGCGTTCTCCACCGGCTCGCCGACCACGTCGGGGAGCTCCACGGTGCGCGGCCCCTTGGACAGCCGCACCGTCACCGTCTCGCCCGGCAGGACCTGCTCGCCCACGGCCGGGGAGGCCTCGCCGATCTGGCCGGGGTCGGCGTCGTCGCTGTAGACCTCGCCGTCGGCGATCGACATCTTCAGCCCGGCGTCGGCCAGCATCGCCTGGGCCGCCTCCTGGTCCTGGCCGACCAGCCCGGGGACCTGCTCGTACCGCCCGGCGAAGTACCACCAGCCCGAGCCCAGCAGCACCACCGCGAGCACGCCGGCCACCGCGGCCAGCACGCCCTTGCGGCGCCAGAGCGGCTCGCGGCCGGGGCCGTCATCGTCGTCGTAGTCGCCGGGCCCGTCGAACCCGCCGTAGCCGCCGCCGGACTCCACGATGAGCGTGTCGTTGCCGCCGCCCGGGGCGGCCCCCGCCGGCGGGGGCCCCACCGCGGCCTCGGGGGGCGGCCCCTGCGGCGCGGTGGTCCCGGCCGGGGGTCCGACCGGATCGGCGGGCGGAACCGGGGCGCCCGGGTGGGCGGCGGCGCCCGCGGCGGCAGCGGCTCCGGCCCCGGCGGCTCCTGCCGCGCCGGGCGCGAACGAGGCGTGCGGACCGCTCTCGGTGCCGCCGGTGGCCTGCACCAGCATCGCGTGGAACTGCGCGGCGTCCACGGGGCGGTAGCGCGGGTCGCGCTCGGTGGCGCGCGCCACCAGGTCGTCGATGGGCGCGGGCACCCCGGCCACCACGCGGGAGGGCCGGGGCACGTCCTCGTTGACGTGCTTGTAGGCGACCGCGATGGGGGTGTCCCCGGTGTGCGGCTGCTCTCCGGTGAGCAGCTCGTAGAACAGGACGCCGGCCGCGTAGACGTCGGTGCGCGCGTCGGAGGCGCCGCGCTCGATCTGCTCGGGCGCCAGGTAGGCCGCGGTGCCCATGAGCGTGCCGGTCTTGGTCATGCCCTGCCCGGCCGACTCCACGGCCCGGGCCAGCCCGAAGTCGGCGACCTTGACCCGGCCGTCCTCGGTGAGCAGCACGTTCTCCGGCTTCACGTCCCGGTGCACCATGCCCGCCTGGTGGGCGGCGCCCAGCGCCGAGAGCACCGGGGCCATCACCCGGGCCGCCTCGGCCGGGCCGAACCGGCCCATCGCGGTCAGCATGTCGCGCAGCGTCCGCCCCGGCACGTACTCCATCGCCAGGAAGACCGTGCCCTGGTCCTCGCCCTGGTCGAAGACCTGCACCACCCCGGGGTGGGAGAGCTTGGCCACCGAGTGCGCCTCGTTGATGAAGCGCCGCACGAAGTCGGGGTCCTGAGCCAGCGAGGGGTGCATGACCTTGAGCGCCAGGCGCCGGTCGAGTCGCAGGTCGTGGGCGAGGTAGACGGTGGCCATACCGCCGCCCGCGACGCGCGACTCGACGACGTAGCGACGGTCGAGCGTCGCACCGATGAGCGGGTCGGCAGTCGTTCTGTCCACGAGAGGGGAGTCTACGGGTGATCGGCCGGAGGGGACGAAGCGTGCGCGTGGCGGCGCACCGGGATGCGCCCGGCGAGGCGGGCCGAACGGCCCGCGGCCACGGCGTCGCGCATCGCCCGGGCCATCAGCACCGGGTCCTGGGCCCGGGTGACCGCGCTGGCCAGCAGCACCGCGTCGCAGCCCAGCTCCATGGCCTGGGCGGCCTCGCTGGCGGTGCCGATGCCGGCGTCCACGATCACCGGCACCCCGGCCTGCTCCACGATCATCTCCAGGCTGTGCGGGTTGCGGATGCCCAGCCCGGAGCCGATCGGCGCGGCCAGCGGCATCACCGCGGCGCAGCCCACCTGCTCCAGACGGCGGGCCAGCACCGGGTCGTCGTTGGTGTAGGGCAGGACCGTGAACCCCTCGTCGACCAGGCGCTCGGCGGCGTCGAGCAGCTCCACGGGGTCGGGCAGCAGGGTGCGCTCGTCGGCCACCACCTCCAGCTTGACCCAGTCGGTCCCCAGCGCCTCGCGCCCCAGGCGGGCGGTGCGCACGGCGTCGGCGGCGGTGAAGCAGCCGGCGGTGTTGGGCAGCGGGGCGATGCCGTTGCGCTCCAGCACGTCCCAGACCGAGCCGTCGGAGCCGGGGGTGACCCTGCGCATGGCGACGGTGGTCAGCTCGGTGCCGGAGGCCTGCAGGGCCTCCTCCAGCACCCGCATGGAGGGTGCGCCGCCGGTGCCGGTGATCAGCCGCGACGCGAACGAGCGCCCGGCGATGACCAGCGGGTCGGCGGCGGTGGCGGCGGCGCGGGCGCCGTCGCGGGCGCCGTCGTGGGCGGTGGCGGTCGTCATCTCAACCTCCCTGGACCGCGGTGAGCACGTCCACGCGGTCGTTCTCGGCGACGGTGGCGGTGTCCCAGCCGGCCCGCGGGACCACCTCGTCGTTGAGCGCGGCGGCCACGCCGTTCGCGGCGCCGGTCAGGCCGCGCACCAGGTCGCCGACGGTGGTCCCGGGGTCGACGGCGCGCCGCTCCCCGTTGACGGTCACCTCCATGGCTTCAGGGCTCCTCACGTTCGTCCCGGGTGTTCGTTCCTGGGGTCCTGGGCCCCTCGCCGGGCCCGAAGCGGGCGGCCGCGAAGGGGCGTGCCTCGGCCGGAAGGTCCTCGCCCAGCAGGGCGGCGGCCATGGCGTCGGCGGTGGCGGGGGTGAGCAGCACCCCGTGCCGGTGGTGGCCGGTGGCCAGGTGCAGGCCCTCGGGCGCGCCCGCGCCGAGCGGGCCCAGCAGCGGCCCGTTGTCGGGAGACCCGGGGCGCAGGCCCACGCAGGCCTCGGCGATCTCCAGCTCGCTGACGCCGGGCACCAGCTCGTGGGCGTCGCGCAGCAGCCCATAGACGCCGCCCGCGGTGAGCCGGGTGTCCCGGCCCATCTCCTCCTGGGTGGCGCCGAGCACGACCTCCCCGTCCGGGCGCGGAACCAGGTAGACCGGGGCGCCCTTGACCAGGCCGCGCACGGTGCGGGAGACGACCGGCTCCTGCCCGGCCGGGGTGCGCAGCCGCAGCAGCTGCCCCTTGACCGGGCGCAGCGGCGGCAGCAGCCCCTCGGGCAGCCCGCCGATGTCGGGGGTCCAGGCCCCGGCGGCCAGCACCACCCGGCCGGCCTCGATCACCCGTCCCGAGGCGGTGCGCAGGCCGTGCACCGCGCCGCCCGCGCACACCACCTCGGCGGCGCGGTCGGCCACGAGGACGGTGCCGCGGGCGGAGGCGGCGCGGCGCAGGGCCGCGGTGAGCCGCCGCGGGTCCACCGAGTGGTCGTCGGGCGCGTGCACGCCGCCGCGCACGTGCGGGGCGAGCATCGGCTCCAGGCGGCGGCATTCGCGGGAGGTGATGCGTTCGGCCTTCAGGCCCAGCCGGGACTGCAGCTCGCCCAGCTCGGTCAGGCGGGCGAGGTCGTCGGTGTCGAAGGCGATCTGCAGGGTGCCGCGGGGGCTGTAGCCGGCCGCGGTCCCCGCGTCGGCCTCCACCTCCGCGATGAAGGAGGGGTAGCGGTCCCGGGAGGCGGCGCCCAGCCGCATCAGCGCCTCTTCGCCGAAGACCGCCTCGGTGGCGGGGGTGAGCATGCCGGCGGCCACACCGGAGGCGGCCGCGGGGTCGGCGGCGGGGGCGACGACGGCGGTGCGCAGGCCGCGGCGGGCGGCGCGCCAGGCGGTGGCCAGGCCGATCAGGCCGCCGCCGGCGATGACCGCGTCGAACGTGCCGACCGCTTCGGGCGTATCGGGCGCCTCGGGCGCCTCGGGCGACGATTCGGACATGGCGGTTCTCACCACTCCCTTCGCCGGTATGACCCGGATCAGGTTCGTGCGGTCGGGGGCGGCAGCCCCCCTCTCAGCCGGGTCCCACCCGGCTCCCGCGGGGACGGTGCCGCCGGGAACGCGTCCCGGCGGCGACACATCCCATCCTAGTCGGCGCGCCCCGGCGGCACGAGGCGCCCTGAACGTCCGAGGGCTGTGGCACATTGGGTTCGTGACTCAGAACGACAACGGTGCCGACTCCCTGGTCGGCGACTGGATGACCCTGAACGAGGCGGGCACGGCGCTGGGCATCGGGCCCAACCGCGTCAAGCAGTACATGCGCGAACGGCGGCTGCTGGGCGTCAGGCGCAGGGGAGAGGTGATGGTCCCGGCCGCGCTCATCTCGGGCGGGGACGTGCTCAAGGGGCTGCCGGGGACCCTGACGCTGCTGGCGGACAGCGGGTTCTCCGAGGAGGAGGCCCTGGAGTGGCTCTTCACCCCGGACGACACCCTGCCCGGCTCGCCGGTCCAGGCCCTGGCGGAGAACCGGGGGACGGAGGTGCGGCGCAGGGCGCAGGCGCTCGGCTCCTTCTGAGCCGTCCGAGGCCGGGGAAGGCGCTCCCGCCGCGAGCCCGGCCCTCGTGCGCGTGCCGCCGCTTCACGTGCGGAGCGATGCCGTGGCCGCGGTGTTCACGGCGGACGGCCGACGGCGATGGCCCACCGGAGGATTCCTCCCGCAGCCGATGGACGGCTGCGACGGCGGCCGCGCCAGAGGCGAACGGGGCCGCCGTACGGAAGCGACGGTACCGACGGCAGCGGCGGAAGAGGCCGGGGGAGAGGCCGTCCCCGGCCGTGCGACCGGTCACCGTGTGCTCGCCGCCGCCTCCCGCACCGGCAGAGGCCGTGGCCGGTGACGGCCCCCGGCCTCGTCGGGGGACGCACCGCTACTCTGGCCGGATGAGCGACAGCTTGCGCGAACGACTGGGCGGCGCCCGCCTGTACCTGTGCACCGACGCCCGCCGGGACAAGGGCGACCTGGCCGCGTTCCTCGACGCGGCCCTGGCCGGCGGGGTGGACATCGTCCAGCTCCGCGACAAGGGGCTGGAGGCGCGCCAGGAGCTGGAGGCCCTGGAGGTCATGCGCGAGGCGTGCGACCGCCACGGGGCGCTGATGGCCGTCAACGACCGTGCCGACATCGCGCGCGCGGCCGGAGCCGACGTGCTCCACCTGGGGCAGAACGACCTGCCCGTGCCCTACGCGCGACAGATCATCGGGGACGGCCCCCTGATCGGCCGGTCGAACAACAACGCCGATGTCGCCGCGGCGTCGGCCAAGGAGCCCGGAACGGACTACTTCTGCGTCGGACCGACCTGGGCCACCCCCACCAAGCCGGGGCGCCCGGCCGCCGGGCTGGACCTGGTGCGCCGCGCCGCCGAGCTGGCCGAGGGGCGCCCGTGGTTCGCCATCGGCGGCATCGACGCGCAGAACCTCGGCGAGGTGCTGGAGGCCGGGGCGCGCCGGGTGGTCGTGGTGCGCGCGATCACCGAGGCCGATGACCCCCGCGCCGCCGCGGCCCACCTGAAGCGCCGCCTCGCCGAGGCCCCTTTGGCCTGACACCGCCGCGATCCGGAATCCGCCGGACCGCCGGTGGGACCCGGCGGCGGCGACGAGGAAGGCCGGCGGCTGCTCTGGAGGTGCCGTCGAGTCGTGGCCGTGCGTGCGGTCACCGGAGCGGGCGACGGCGGAATGGCGGGTGTCCCCGCTCGCAGCCGCTTGCCGGGCGGCCGGTCGTCACCGGTCCGGGGGCGAGAACCGCATTCCTGGGGCCGCTGCCGCCCTCCCGACAGGTGTTCGGCGCCCCTGCGGGGCGGGGCGGTGGCGGGCGTACCCGGGCGGCCCCCTGGCCTCGATGCGCTCGGTGCTTTCGGGCCATGGGGGCCCTCAGGGCACATCAGGGGGCCGCTCTTCGATGACTCCGGCCAGGGCCGTGGCGACCAGGGCGACGGCGGGGTCGTCGTCGCGGGTCAGGTGGTGCAGGACCTCCTGTGCGGGGGCTCCCTCGAGTTCGACCAGTGCCTGGGTGAGGCGGATCCGCGTCGCGGAGTCCGCGGCGGGCGCGGCGAGGGCGTCGGCCAGGGCGGCCGTGATCCGTTCCGCGCACCCGGGCTCCCGGGACAGCGCCCCCAGGACCTCCGCCGCCTCCACGTCGTTGGACCCCTCGACCACCATGCCGACGAGCTCGGGCACGGCCGCCGTCACGCCCTGCCTGCCCAGGGCCAGGGCGGCGTGTCTGCGGACCGTCGCGTCCGCGTCCCCCAGGGCGCCCTCCAGCACCGCGGCCGCGCCCGGAGCCCCGGGCATCTCGGTGATCGCCAGCACCGCGCGCCGCCGGACGGCGACGTCCTCCGAGCGCGTCCCGGCGCCCAGCACCGCCCTGCCGTCGCCGTCCGATCGTGCGAGCGCCCAGCGCAGGGCGCCTGCGACGTGGGGGTCGGATTCGTCCAGGACCGCCCGGGCCAGCAGCTCGGCGGGGACCGGCGCCCCCTCCGACCCGGCCAGGACGGCCTGGTTCCTGCGCGCGGCGCTCGTCGAATCGAGCTCCCGCATGAGCGCGACGATGCGCAGCACGTCCTGCCAGCCGGCGGGGGCCGACGTGTCGATCGCACGGAGCCGTTCGAGCAGCTCCTGCTCCCGGGCCAAGCGCTCCTCCGTCCACCGGATGAGGTCGCCGACCAACGCGGACGGCGTGAAGGCCGGGTCCTCCAGCGCGCGTCCGATCTGCTTGAGCGACAGCCCGAGGGACCGCAGGCTCTCCACGTGGAAGATCCTGCGGACGTCTTCGGCGGAGTACTCGCGATAGCCGCCGGCGGTGCGGCCCGTCGGCCGCACCAGCCCCAGGGCGTCGTAGTGCCGGAGCATCCGGGTGCTCACCCCGGATCGGCGGGCGACGTCGCCGATCAGCACCCCGGAGCCCCCGTCGCCCCTGGAGCGCCCGAGGCGCCGGAAGCTCCCGAAGCCTCCGAAGCCGCCGAAGGCTCTGCGGCCTCGGCGGTCACGGTGTCCGCCGACGCGACCGCGGCGGCGGCAGCGGCGGCCCGTTCCGGGCCGAGCGCGACCACGCGCTCCGCCTCTGCGAGCGCCGCGTCGAACCCGCTCTCCGGGTCCTGGCGGAGCAGCTCGGTGGCGCGGGCGTGCGCGGCCACCTCCGGCTCGGGGCTCTCCGCGGCCTCCTCCAGGAGGGGCGTGACCGCCTCGCCGAGGTCCACCAGCGCCCGGCTCAGGCTCAGCCGCACGTCGCGCTCGCCCCGGCCGAGCTGCAGGACCAGTTCACCGGCCAGCCGCCTCCGCTCCTGCTCGTCCTCGGGGACGAGGGCGGCCGCGACCCGCCATGCGGTCCGTGCGACCTGGTCGTCGGCGTCGCGCAGCAGGTCGCGGGTGATCCAGGCCCACGTGCCCGCGTCACCGATCTTGGACAGCAGGTGCAGCGCCTGGCTTCGGGCCTGAGGGCGCTCGGAATCGAGCTCCCGGCGGATCCGGGGCAGGGTCGCCTCCGACGGGAGGCGGGTCAGCGCCCAGGACAGCATGTCCCGCACGAAGAAGTCGGGCTCGACCGCGCACCGCTCGATGAGCGTCTCCAGAAGCGCAGGGTCGGGGTTCGAGCCGACCGCGAGCGCCGCCCGGAGCCGGACCGACGTGTCCCCGGCGGACAGGGCCTCGGCCACGCGGGTGTTCTGTGGTGTCGTGGTGCTCGTTTCGATCGGGACCACCTCCTGCGCCCAAGTGAAGACCTTGTCACTGTGTCAAGGTCAAGACTGTGGTCGGCAGGTTGACGAATTCGCTGGTCAAAGGGCTTCGGCGTGTGAGGGGGAGGAGGGAGCGCCGATTCCGCGCCTCTGCTGCGCAGGAATGGGGAGCTGCACTACAGGGACGTCCTTCTCCGGTGGTCCCAAGGGCCTCAGAGCCACCTGCACTCTCTCCTAACACTGTTAGGTAACGATTGCCGGGCACGCCTGTACGCGGCCCCGTCCGGCTCTCTAGGTTCGGTGACACGCATCACACGGGCCGCCGTACCTGGGAGCGAGGGCAATCACCATGCGCAGCACGATGCAGGACGTACCGCTGTCGATCGGCGACCTGGTCCGCTACGGGACCACGGTCCACGGCGACGCCGAGGTGGTCACCTGGACCGGGGGCGAGCCGTACGCGTCCACCTACCGGGAGGTGGGGCGCCGGGCCGCGCAGCTGGCCCATGCCCTGCGCGAGCTCGGCATCACCGGCGACCAGCGGGTCGCCACCTTCCAGTGGAACAACCAGGAGCACCTGGAGGCCTACCTGGCCGTTCCGGCCATGGGTGCGGTGCTGCACACGCTCAACATCCGGCTCCACGCGTCCCAGGTCGCCTACATCGCCGACCATGCCGAGGACGAGGTCGTCATCGTCGACGCCAGCCTGGTGCCGCTGTTCGCCCCGCTGCTGCCGAAGCTGAGCACCGTCCGGCACGTCATCGTCGCCGGGGACGCCGGGGCCGACCTGTCGGCGCTGGATGCCGACGGGGTGCGGGTGCACCGCTACGACGCCCTGATCGAGGGCCGCCCGGAGGAGTTCGACTGGCCCGTCGTCGACGAGCGCGACGCCGCCGCCATGTGCTACACCTCCGGCACCACCGGCGACCCCAAGGGCGTCGTCTACAGCCACCGCTCCATCTGGCTGCACTCCATGCAGGTGTGCATGAGCGACGGCAAGGGGCTGAGCCAGGGGGACAAGGCGCTGGCGATCGTCCCGATGTTCCACGCCATGTCGTGGGGCCTGCCGTACGCGGCGATGATGGTCGGCCCGTCGCTGCTGCTGCCCGACCGGTTCCTCCAGCCGGCCGCCATCGCCAACATGATCCAGGTCGAGCGCCCCACCATCGCCGCCGCGGTGCCCACCATCTGGCAGGGCCTCACCGCCGAGCTGGAGGAGCACCCGCGCGACGTGTCCTCGCTGGAGCGGGTCGTGGTGGGCGGCTCGGCCTGCCCGCCGTCGCTGATGCGCGCCTTCGACGAGCGGTTCGGGGTGCCCATCGTGCACGCCTGGGGCATGACCGAGACCTCGCCGCTGGGCAGCGTCGCCAACCCGCCGGCCGGGGCCGAGGGGGAGGAGCGCTGGGCCTACCGCCTCTCCCAGGGGCGGCTCCCGGCGAGCGTGCAGGGGCGCCTGGTCGGCGACGGAGGAGAGGTCGTGCCCAACGACGGGCAGAGCGTGGGCGAGCTCCAGGTGCGGGGCCCGTGGATCGCCGGCTCGTACTACAAGGACGCCGACCCGGAGAAGTTCCAGGACGGCTGGCTGCGCACGGGGGACGTGGGCACCCTCAGCCCGGACGGGTTCCTGCGCCTCACCGACCGCGCCAAGGACGTGATCAAGTCCGGCGGGGAGTGGATCTCGTCGGTGGAGCTGGAGAACCGGGTGATGGAGCACCCCGCGGTCGCCGAGGCCGCCGTGATCGCCGTGCCCGACCCCAAGTGGGACGAGCGGCCGCTGGTGGCGGTGGTGCTGCGGGAGGGGCAGGCCGTCGACGCCGCTGAACTGCGCGCCCACCTTGCCGACCGGGTCGCCCGCTGGCAGCTGCCCGAGCGGTGGGCCTTCGTGGACGAGGTGCCCAAGACCAGCGTCGGCAAGTTCGACAAGAAGAGCCTGCGCAAGGCGCACGGCGACGGGACGCTGAAGGTGGTCGAGGAGAGAGGGTGACCTCGCCCGCCCCGTGAACGGGGAGGGCCGCTCGGAGGGCGTTCACGGCCCCGCCCGCAGGACAGGGCGGGGCCTTCCTGTGGGCCGGCGGATGCCTCAGGACGTCGGTTCGACGTGGTTCAGGGCGCTCGGGTGCTTGCGGAGGTACCCCTCGATGGTCTGGGCCGGGTGGCCGGTGATGTCGGGGACCGCCGGGGAGACCGCCTCCAGCTCCCCGGCCGCGATCGCCGCGTAGGAGCTCGCCCACCCCTCGATCGCCCACTCCGGGGCGCCGGAGGGCCGCCGCGACTCCAGGGCCTCCTCCCAGGTCTCGGGAACGTACCGCACGGTGCGCCCGGTCAGCGTCGACAGGCGTCCCACCGTCTCGCCCAGCGTCACCGCCTCCGGCCCGGTCAGGTCGTAGGCGCGGTCCTCGTGCGCGGCCGGGTCCAGCAGCACCTCGGCCGCCACGTCCGCGATGTCGTCGCGGGCGACCCAGGCCACCCGTCCGCTCCCGGCGGGCCCGCGCACCACGCCCTGTTCGTCGGCCCACCCCGGCAGCAGGTCCAGGTAGAGGGAGGGCCGTAGGAAGGTGTGGGCGACCCCCGTCGAGCGGATGTGCGCCTCGGTGAAGAAGTGGTCCCGGGCGAAGGTGAACACCGCCGCCGGCCCGGGGTTGAGGAAGGACAGGTAGACGATCCGGCCCACCCCGGCCTCGACGGCCGCGTCCACGGCGGCGATGTGCCGGTCCACCCGGTCGGCCGACTCGGTGGCCGAGACGAGGAACAGGGTCGTCGCGCCCTGCAGCGCCCGCCGCATGGCGGTGCGGTCCTCATAGGCCGCCATCGCGGCCGAGGCCCCGGGCAGCTCCGGGGCCCGGTTGAGGTCGCGCACCACCAGGCGCTGCGCCGCGCCCCGCCGTGCCAGCCGCGCGGCCACCCGCCCGCCCACCGAACCGGTCGCGCCGGTGACGGCGATCGACTCCGTTGTTGCCTGATCGTCACCCATGGCGCCATTTTCACCGCTTTCCCCCTCCGGCGCACGAACCGGAGGTCAGCGCGTCGCCGGGCCCCCGTCGGCGGGGGAGGCGGTGCTGCGCCGGTAGGCGAGGCGGCGCAGGGCGACCTCGGTCGGCCCGCGCTTTCCGGCCCGCTCCAGCAGGACGGCGAAGACCAGCGTGGCCAGCCACACCCCCACGGCGAACAGGGCCATGGTGGCGCTGCCCAGGGCCGCGCCCAGGCCCAGCCCCCAGGCGGCCAGGACAGGGGCGCACAGGAGCGACTGCCCGATGTAGCCGGTCATGGACCGCTTGCCGAGGGCGGCGACCGCGGATCCCGCCGGGCCGAGCCGGCGCCCGCGCAGCCGGGCCCCGATCAGGCCGAACAGGGCCACGTACCCGATGCCGCCGACCAGCCCGGTCGCCAGCTGGACGGGCCAGAACACCCAGGCGACGCCCTCGGGCACCGCGAGCAGGCCGAGGTGGTGCAGCGCGTTGGGCAGCGGGCCGAGCCAGCCGACCGCGATGCCGGTCACCGCGGTGCGGCGCAGCAGCGGCAGGTGGTTCCACGGCTCTTCGAGGATGCGTCGCCGGGCGGCCCAGAAGGCGAGGAGGATCGCGACGGGGACGGCCACGCCGAGCACGCCCTGGCCGATGACGACCAGGGGCCAGTACGCAATGCGCAGCACTGCCGCCATCAGGGGGTCCTCCTCGGCGATGGGCGCCATGAGGAAGGCGGACTCCTCGGCGGCGTCGGTCGAGGACCCCGTTCCCTCCGCCCCGGCGGCGAAGAAGGCGCCCACCGCGGCGAGGACGGCCAGCAGAGCGAGCAGGCCGGTGCCGGTCCCGGCCCAGGTGAGCAGGGTGCGGTCGCTGCGCCGGAGGAAGAGGGCGACCAGGATGAGGCCGACCAGGCCGTAGGCGCCGATGATGTCGCCGTACCACAGGAGCAGGGCGTGCACCGCGCCGAAGGCGATGAGCAGCAGGTTGCGTCTGCGCAGGAGCGCGCGGGCGTCGGCCTCGGAGACCCCGGCGGCCTGCTGGCGCAGGTAGATCTGGACGATGCCGTAGCCGAAGAGGAACGCGAACATCGGGTAGACCCGCAGGTCGGCGACGACGATGAGCACGGCGCTCACCACGCTGTCCAGGGTCCTCTCGTTCATGGGGTGGTTGCTGCTCGACGAGTGGGTGGTGGTCCAGAGGTAGATCGGGGTGTTGGCGAGCACGATCAGCAGCAGCATCATCCCGCGCGCGAGGTCGGGGGCGGGGGCGCGCTCGGCCGGGCGCGACGGCCCGCGCAGCGGGGCGGACGGGGTGCGTGTCTGGTTCATGGCCGGAGTCCTTCGAGGGGTGGGGCGGGTAGGCGACGGCGGCTACGCCCCATGCTCAGGGCTCCCCGGAGCGGGGGTATCCCCCGGCAGAGTGATTCCGTTCTCACCCGGGGGAGGAACGGCGGCCACCCGCACGGCCGAGGGGCCTCCTCAGTGCAGAGGAGGCCCCGGGCGGAGAGAGGCGGCACGGCCGCTCCTCAGGCGGCCCGATCGGTGGCCGGGGCGGGGCGGTGGGCCGGGCCCACGGGTCCTCCCGGGGGCGTCGGGCGGGAAGGGGGAAGAACACCCCGCGCACCCGGCCGTGGACCAGTGGGCCCCATTCGGTGGCGAGGGCGGCCGCGTCTCATATCTCCCGTAGAATCCTGGCCCGTCACGGGCGCACAATGAGGAAATGGCAGAACGCCGGAATGGCGGAATAGGGAGCACGCGGGCCCGCTCACCCGGACCAGGACGGATCAGCAGGTACCCCGCTCCCGCACCCCGGCCGGGCGGCAGGCCGCCGGAGGCACAGGTAGAAGGCGGCGACGAAGAGAGCAGGGCGCTTCCCCGGCCCCGCCTGTCGGCCGCCCGGCCCCTCGCGGTCCGGGGGGCGAGGCAACGACGGCGCAGCAGGTACCCCGCTCCCGCACCCCGGCCGGGCGCGAGGCCGCTATCGGTCCGGGGGCGTCGGGCGGAGCCGGGCAGGGCGGGCGGCCCCCGTGTCTCCGGCGATGATCTCGGGGATAACGACCCTAAAATCGCGCTCGTAGGGTCGTTATCCCCGAGATCATCGCCGGAGGGAGGGGGGAGCTTTGCATTTCCGGTATATCGGGCGCGCTTTCGCCCTCCTGTTGTTGATCTCGGGGAAATCGGGGTAATACTCGCCAGTATAAAGCCGACTTCCCCGAGATCAACATTTTTAAGGCCGCCTTTCCCGAGATCAAACCGAACAGGGGGCGGCCGGGCGGCGCATACCGGGCATACCGGGCGCGCGAGAGGGAATGCGTTCTCGTCTCCGCCGAGGTGCGCCGGGGCCGGCCTGCGGGCCCTGGTGGCCCGGCGCCCGGCCGGGGTGCGGGAGCGGGGTACCTGCTGCGCCGTCGTTGCCTCGCCCCCCGGACCGCGAGGGGCCGGGCGGCCGACAGGCGGGGCCGGGGAAGCGCCCTGCTCTCTTCGTCGCCGCCTTCTACCTGTGCCTCCGGCGGCCTGCCGCCCGGCCGGGGTGCGGGAGCGGGGTACCTGCTGATCCGTCCTGGTCCGGGTGAGCGGGCCCGCGTGCTCGTGGACCGGAAGCTCCGATCGGACCATCGACCGCATCTGTCGGTACTGCCGACGAATCACCCACTCATGACACGACATCGACTCATGACATGACAGCGGAGGGAACAACCCCAACTGTGTCGAAATGGCGAGACAGGGAGCGGACAGAGGGCGGAACAGGCGGCCTACGTGCGAGACAGCCGGAACCCTCTCCTCGGCCACCTCTCGTTCCCCTCGGGGGAGTGGGCGGCCTTCTTGGGTGAGGTGGCCTCCGGCCGGTCCTGACCCGTGGGCCCCCTGGCCTCGTCCGGTGAGGAGCCCGTCCCGCGGTCGGTAGTGGTCAGTACTTGCGCGACGTCGCCGCCACGATCAGGTCGGCGAGTGCGGACCGGGCCTCGGGCTCGATCAGGTCGGACTCCAGGGCGCGGGTGGCCTGCTCCACGTAGTCGTCGATCCGGCGCTCGCAGGCCGCCAGCGCACCGCACTCCTCGGTGATGGTGCGCATCCGCTCCACCGCCCCGTCGTCGAGGCCGGGGTCGCCCAGACCCGCGCGGAACGCCTCCGCGGCCGCCGCGTCGGCGCGCTCCAGGGTCTCGGCCACCAGCAGCGTGCGCTTGCCCTCGCGCAGGTCGTCCCCGGCCGGCTTGCCGGTCTCCGCCGGGTCGCCGAACACCCCCAGCACGTCGTCGCGGAGCTGGAACGCCACCCCCAAGGGCAGCCCGTACTCCGAGTACACCGGCCCCAGGTCGGCGTAGCGCCCGGCGAGGGCGGCCCCCAGGTGCAGCGGGCGCTCCACCGTGTACTTGGCCGCCTTGTAGTGCATCACCCGCAGCGAGGCCTCCACGCTCTCCGCGCCGCGCACCTGCTCCAGCATGTCCAGGTACTGCCCGGCCATCACCTCGGTGCGCATCGCGTCGAAGGCCGTCCGGCCCTGCGCCAGCGCCTCCGGCGCCAGCCCGCTGCCTTGGTACATGTCGTCGCACCAGGCCAGGCACAGGTCGCCGATGAGGATGGCGGCCCCCTGCCCGAACCCCTCCGACGACCCCGACCAGCCCTGGCCGGCGTGCAGCGCGGACAGGCGCCGGTGGGTGGCCGGCAGCCCGCGCCGGGTGTCGCTGTTGTCGATGACGTCGTCGTGCACCAGCGCGCACGCCTGCAGCAGCTCCAGCGAGGCCGCAGCGGTGTACACCTCCGGCACCTCCGCACCCCCGGCGCCGCGCCAGCCCCAGAAGCAGAACGCCGGGCGCAGCCGCTTGCCGCCGGAGAGCATGGCCTCCAGCGCGTCCATGGCCGGGGCCAGCTCGGCGCCGATCGCCAGGAGCTCGGCGCGGCGGTGTCCGACGAACTCGGTCAGCGCGGCGTCCACGGCGGGACGCACGTAGGAAACCGGGGACGACGGGGTGGGCGGGGTGGAGGTCATGGGGGAAGGCTATCGGCCGTCTGACCGGTGATTTGACCGACCCATGGGTGGCCGATCCGCCGCGTCCCAGGCCATGGGCTTATGGTGGAGGGCATGTTTGGCTCACCGACCCACAACGGAAACGCGCCTGTGCCCGCCCCCCGGCCCCGGGACATCCGCGACCTTCTCAACGCCGGCGAACCGACATTCTCCTTCGAGTTCTTCCCGCCCAAGACGGAGGAAGGGCTCCAGCGGCTGTGGAAGGTCGTGCGCGAGATCGAGGCGCTCGGCCCGTCCTTCGTCTCGGTCACCTACGGGGCCGGCGGAGGGACCCGGGACCGCACGGTGGAGATCACCGAGCAGATGGCCACCGACACCACGCTGCTGCCGGTCGCCCATCTGACCGCGGTCAACCACTCGGTGCGCGAACTGCGCCACCTCATCGGCCGGTTCGCGGCCGTCGGTGTGACCAACCTCCTGGCCCTGCGCGGCGACCCGCCCGGCGACCCGCTCGGCGAGTGGGTCAAGCACCCCGAGGGCCTGGAGTACGCCGACGAGCTGGTCCGCCTCATCAAGGAGAGCGGAGACTTCTCGGTGGGCGTGGCGGCCTTCCCCTACAAGCACCCGCGCTCGGTCGACGTCGACACCGACGTCGAGTACTTCGTGCGCAAGTGCCGTGCCGGCGCCGACTACGCCATCACCCAGATGTTCTTCGACGCCGACGACTACCTGCGGCTGCGCGACCGCGTGGCCGCCAAGGGGTGCGAGACCCCGATCATCCCCGAGGTCATGCCGGTGGTGAAGTACGGCACCATCGAGCGCTCCGAGCAGCTGTCGGGCGCGCCGTTCCCGCGCCACCTGGCCGAGGAGTTCGAGAAGGTCAAGGACGACCCGGAGGCCGTGCGCGAACTGGGCCTGGACCAGGCGCACCGGCTCTGCGAGCGCCTCCTCAACGAGGGGGCGCCGGGCATCCACTTCATCACCTTCAACCAGTCCACCGCCACCCGCGAGATCTACCGGCGGCTCGTCGGCGACCGCGCCCCCGCAGTGGCAGGCGCGCGGCCATGATGGCGAAGGGCTGATCGGGGCTGCCGGGGAAGGAGAACTCCGGCAGCACGTCGACGAACCCGCACGAGGCGTACAGCCGCCGGGCGACGGTGGAGCCGGTGCGGGTGGACAGCACGGCGGCGCGCTCCGGGCGCGCCGCCGTGAGCCGTTCCAGGAGGGCGCGGCCGATGCCGTGCCCCTGCATGTCGGGGCGCACGTGCACCTCGGCCACCTCGAAGGCCGAGCCGAACCAGCGCCGTTCGGCGGCCGGGTCGCGCCGCCGCAGCTCCTCGGTGACCACGTCGAACCACCACTGCCCGCGGTGCCCCTGGAACCCGTAGGCGAACCCGGCCAGGCGGGGCGGGGCGGAGGCCCCGCCCGTGCCCTCGTCCGCCTCGGCGGCGGCGCCGTCGGGGCCCAGGGCCAGCACGGCCCGGAAGCGGGGGTGGCCGGCGTGCTGCTCCATGATGGTGCGCCGTCCGGACAGCTGTTCGACGGGCGGCTCCATCGCGGCCGTGTAGACCTCCAGCAGCGCCGGCAGCGCGTGGACGAAGGCGGGAGGGGCGGGTTCCCACAGCTCGAGCGGCCCGGTGTCGGTGTCCACGGGGCCAGCCTACGCCCGGCGGGGCCGCCCGGGGCCTTCTTGACCGGCGCGGGCGTGTGCGGTTAACTGGACGCGTTCGCACACCAGTTCGATTCGCGGGGCGGTTCACCGCCTCGGTGGGATCGCGGGGGTGCCCCCCGGGGTGCGCGGACCGACCGCGGCCGGGCGGGGGGAGGGGAAGCCTCTTGCCCGGCCGCGCTCCCTCGCCTCGGTGCCCCTGGGGCAGGGGGGCGCCGGTGTCGGAAGCGGCCGGGCGCCGGGTCCGCTCGGAGGACTCGGACGGCTCCGTGCGGGTGCTCGCCTCGACGGCGGGCCTAGAAGGCGTCCACGGCGCGCCGCGCCTCGGGGTCCAGGACCCCCCAGTTGATGAGCTCCTCGGTCAGGTCGCTCGGCGAACGGTCGTAGATGACCGCGAGTGAGCGCAGGTCCTCCTGGCGGATGGAGAGCACGCGGCCGTTGTAGTCGCCGCGCTGGCTCTGGATGGTGGCCACGTAGCGTGCCAGCGGCCCGGCCTTCTCCTGCGGCAGCTGCTGCATGCGCTCCAGGTCGATGACGAGCTTGGGTGTGGGGCCCAGCGGGGTGGGTGCGGCGCCGCCCGGCAGCAGCTCGGACATGGGCACCCCGTAGAAGTCCGCGAGCTCGGCGAGCTTCTGGACGGTGACGGCGCGGTCGCCGCGCTCGTAGGAGCCCACCACGACGGCCTTCCAGCGCCCGTGGGACTTCTCCTCCACGCCGTGCAGGGAGAGTCCCTGCTGGGTGCGGATGGCGCGCAGCCGCGCACCAAGGGACTTCGCGTATTCGGATGGCATGTTCTTCGTCGCTCCCCGGCCGTGAGGTGGCTGGCGTTCCAGGGCCGTCGCGCACTGTGTGACGCAGCCCAGATTGGTTACGGACAGTGACGGTAAGGCTGTCGGGGCGCCAGGTCAAGCCGTTGGGTGGAAACGCGACTATTCAGTGGCCAAACCGTGCGTAAGTGAGAGGTGTCTCATTCCGGGATCGAACGGGGCGTCCGGAGGCGTTTCAGGGCGCGGGAAGCCCGCAACGGTAGGAGGTTTCACATTTGACGACCGGTTCGGCGGACCCGGTCCTCCCGTGGTGCGGACAAGGGTGGCCGCCTATGGTCAACCCCCCACGCTGTGGTGAGAGTCATATTTTCGCCATGTTTGCTGATAAGGCCCGGCGGGCCCGCCCGCGGTGCGCTGATAACGTGAGGCCGATCGACATCCTTTAACGGCCTGCTCAGTGAGGCAGGGAAGGGGGTCACTACTTTGTGTGCCCGAAAACGCGCGGACGGTGAGCCACCGCAGGGGGATGCACGCCCCGTGCTGGAAGGCCCCGAGATCCACCGCGCCCTGACCCGCATCGCACACGAGGTCCTCGAACGCACCAAGGGCGCCGAGGACGTCACCCTGCTCGGGATCCCGTCCCGGGGCGCCCCGCTCGCGCGCCGGCTGGCCGAGCGGATCGAGCGCGTCGAGTCCCGCACGGTCCCCTGCGGCGCCCTCGACATCACCATGTACCGCGACGACCTCCACCTGGCGCCCGCGCGCGCGTTGGGCCGCACCGAGATCCCGCCCGAGGGGATCGACGGCCGGGTGGTCGTCCTCGTCGACGACGTCCTGTTCTCCGGCCGCACCGTGCGCGCCGCGCTGGACGCCCTGAACGACCTGGGTCGCCCGCGCTCCGTGCAGCTGGCCGTGCTCGTCGACCGCGGCCACCGGGAGCTGCCCATCCGCGCCGACTACGTGGGCAAGAACCTGCCCACCTCGCTGCGCGAGTCGGTGACGGTGCTGCTGGAGGAGTCCGACGGCGTCGACGCCGTCCTCATCGGCCCCAAGAGGCAGCGTGGCGAGGACCGCACCGACGAGGCCCGCACCGCGAGCGGGGAGGAGAACTGATGCGCCACCTGCTCTCGGCGGGCGACCTCAGCCGGGACGAGGCCGTCCTGGTCCTGGACACCGCCCGTGAGCTCGCCCAGGTGGGCGACCGCTCGGTGAAGAAGCTGCCCACCCTGCGCGGGCGCACCGTGGTCAACCTCTTCTACGAGGACTCCACCCGCACCCGTACCTCCTTCGAGCTGGCCGCCAAGCGCCTGTCCGCCGACGTCATCAACTTCTCGGCCAAGGGCTCCAGCGTCTCCAAGGGCGAGAGCCTCAAGGACACCGCGCTGACCCTGCAGGCCATGGGCGCCGACGGCGTCGTCATCCGCCACGCGGCCTCCGGCGCCGCCCACCGGCTCGCCAACTGGGTCGACGGCTCGGTGCTCAACGCCGGCGACGGCACCCACGAGCACCCCACCCAGGCCCTGCTGGACGCCTTCACCATGCGCGAGCGCATGGGCCGCCTGGAGGGCCTGCGCGTGGCCGTGGTCGGCGACGTGCGGCACAGCCGGGTCGCCCGCTCCAACGTGCTGCTGCTCAACACCCTCGGCGCCCAGGTCACCCTGGTCGCCCCGCCCACCCTGGTGCCGGTCACCGCCGGCTCCTGGCCCTGCGAGGTCTCCTACGACCTGGACGCGGTGCTGCCCAAGACCGACGTGGTGATGATGCTGCGGGTCCAGGCCGAGCGGATGAAGGACGCCTACTTCCCCACCGCGCGCGAGTACAGCCGCCGCTACGGGCTCGACAAGGAGCGCTTCGCGCTGCTCGGCGACCAGGCGATCGTCATGCACCCCGGCCCCATGGTCCGGGGCATGGAGATCTCCGCCGAGGTCGCCGACTCCCCGCGCGCCACCGTGACCGAGCAGGTCACCAACGGCGTCAGCGTGCGCATGGCGGTGCTCTACCTGCTGCTGGGCGGCTCCGAGCCGGCCATTGGGAACTGATCTAAGGGAGAACTCGGGCCGATGGCCAAAGAGAACGACAACGGCGGGGCCTACCTGATCCGCGGAGCGCGCCCGCTGGGCGGCGAGCCCGCCGACATCCTGCTGCGCGACGGCACCGTCGCCGCGATCGGTGCCGGGGCGGCCCAGGCCGCCGACGGCGCCGCCGAGGTCGACGCCGCCGGGCTGATCGCCCTGCCCGGCCTGGTCGACCTGCACACCCACCTGCGCGAGCCCGGCCGCGAGGACGCCGAGACGGTGGCCGGCGGCTGCCGCTCCGCCGCCGCCGGCGGCTACACCGCGGTGCACGCCATGGCCAACACCGACCCGGTGGCCGACACCGCCGGCGTGGTCGAGCAGGTCTGGCGCCTGGGCCGGGACAGCGGCCTGTGCGACGTGCGCCCGGTCGGCGCGGTCACCCGCGGCCTGGAGGGCGAGCGGCTGGCCGAGCTCGGCGCCATGGCCGACTCGGTGGCCGGCGTGCGGGTCTTCTCCGACGACGGCAAGTGCGTGTGGGACGCGCTGCTGATGCGCCGCGCCCTGGAGTACGTCAAGGCCTTCGACGGGGTGGTCGCCCAGCACGCCCAGGAGCCGCGGCTCACCGAGGGCGCCCAGATGAACGAGGGCGAGGTCTCCGACCGGCTCGGCCTGGGCGGCTGGCCCGCGGTCGCCGAAGAGGCGATCATCGCCCGCGACTGCCTGCTCGCCCAGCACGTGGGCTCGCGCCTGCACATCTGCCACGTCTCCACCAAGGGCTCGGTGGAGATCATCCGCTGGGCCAAGGAGCGCGGGTGCCGGGTGACCGCCGAGGCCGCCCCGCACCACCTGCTGCTCACCGACGACCTGGTCGAGGGCTACGACCCGATCTACAAGGTCAACCCGCCGCTGCGCACCGCCGAGGACGTGCACGCGCTGCGCCGCGGCCTGGCCGACGGTGTGATCGACTGCGTGGCCACCGACCACGCACCCCACCCCATCGAGGCCAAGGAGACCGAGTGGTCCACGGCCGCGATGGGGATGCTCGGCCTGGAGACCGCGCTCTCGGTGGTCCAGCACACCATGATCGACACCGGGCTGCTCGACTGGGCCGGGGTGGCCGAGCGCATGTCGGCCGCGCCCGCCCGGATCGGGCGCGCGGCCGGCCACGGCCGTCCGCTCGCCCAGGGCGAGCCGGCCAACCTGGCCCTGTACGACCCGGCGGCCGGGCGGGTGGTCGAGCCCGCGGCCCTGGAGTCCAAGAGCACCAACACCCCGTACCGGGGCATGAGCCTGCCGGGGCGTGTCATGGGCACGTTCCTGCGCGGCGTCCCGACGGTCCTCGATGGGAAGATCCAGTGACAGCAGAAGCAACCGCAGCCCCCGAAGCCGCCCCGGCCGTGCTCGTGCTGGAGGACGGCCGCGTGTTCCGCGGCCGCTCCTTCGGGGCGCGCGGCGAGGCCTACGGGGAGATCGTCTTCAACACCGGCATGACCGGCTACCAGGAGACGCTCACCGACCCGTCCTACCACCGCCAGATCGTCACGATGACCGCGCCGCACATCGGCAACACCGGCGTCAACGACGACGACCCCGAGTCCGGGCGCATCTGGGTGGCCGGGTTCGTGGTGCGCGAGCCGGCCCGGGTGCCCTCCAACTGGCGGGCACAGCGCACCCTGGACGAGGAGCTGGCGCGCCAGGGCGTGGTGGGCATCGCGGTGCCCGGCACCCGCGCGCTCACCCGCCACCTGCGCGACCGCGGCGCCATGCGGGCGGTCATCAGCACCGAGGAGAGCGACCCCGAGGTGCTGGTGGAGCGGGTCAAGGCCGCCCCGGAGATGAAGGGCGCCGACCTCAGCGGCGAGGTGTCCACCACCGAGCCCTACACCGTGCACCCGCCCGAGGGCGTGCCGACCCGCTACCGGGTGGCCGCGGTCGACCTGGGCATCAAGGCGATGACCCCGCAGCGGCTCGCCGAGCGCGGCTGCGAGGTGCGGGTGCTGCCCGCCGCCGCCACCGCCGAGCAGGTCCTGGAGGCCGGGCCGGACGGGGTGTTCTTCAGCAACGGCCCCGGCGACCCCGCCACCGCCGAGGACAGCGTCGCGGTGCTGCGCGAGGTCCTGCGGGCCGACCGCCCCTTCTTCGGGATCTGCTTCGGCAACCAGCTGCTGGGGCGCGCCCTGGGGCTGGGCACCTACAAGCTGGTCTTCGGGCACCGCGGGGTCAACCAGCCGGTGCAGGACGTGCACACCAAGCGGGTGCACATCACCAGCCACAACCACGGCTTCGCCGTCGACGCGCCCACCGACGGGCCGTTCGACACCCCGCTGGGCCGCGCCGAGGTCAGCCACGTCGACCTCAACGACGGCGTGGTGGAGGGGCTGCGCCTGCTCGACCGCCCCGCCTTCAGCGTCCAGTACCACCCCGAGGCCGCGGCCGGGCCGCACGACGCCGCCGAGCTCTTCGACGCCTTCTGCGCCCTGATGGAGCGCCGGGGCGCCGGGGACTCCGCGCCGTCCGCGCCGTCCGCGCCGTCCGCGCCGTCCGCGCCGTCCGCCCAGCCCGAGACCGCAGAGAAGTAGGGAACCATGCCGCGCCGCAACGACCTGAACTCCGTCCTGGTGGTCGGCTCCGGTCCCATCGTGATCGGGCAGGCCGCCGAGTTCGACTACTCCGGGAGCCAGGCCTGCCGGGTGCTCAAGTCCGAGGGCCTGCGCGTCATCCTGGTCAACTCCAACCCGGCGACGATCATGACCGACCCGGAGATGGCCGACGCCACCTACGTCGAGCCCATCACCCCGGAGATGGTCGAGAAGATCATCGCCAAGGAGCGCCCCGACGCGCTGCTGCCCACCCTGGGCGGGCAGACCGCGCTGAACACCGCCATCTCGCTGCACGAGTCGGGGGTGCTCGACAAGTACGGCGTCGAGCTGATCGGCGCCAACGTCGAGGCCATCCAGTCCGGCGAGGACCGCGAGACCTTCAAGGGGATCGTCGAGCGCATCGGCGGCGAGTCCGCCCGCTCGCGCATCTGCCACAGCCTCGACGACTGCCTGGCGGCCGCCGGGGACCTGGGCTACCCGCTGGTGGTGCGCCCCTCCTTCACCATGGGCGGCTCCGGCTCCGGGTTCGCCCACGACGAGGCCGAGCTGCGCCGCATCGCCGGCCAGGGCCTGGCCCTGTCGCCCACCACCGAGGTGCTCCTGGAGGAGTCCATCCTCGGCTGGAAGGAGTACGAGCTGGAGCTGATGCGCGACGGCAACGACAACGTGGTCGTCGTCTGCTCCATCGAGAACTTCGACCCGATGGGCGTGCACACCGGCGACTCGGTGACCGTCGCCCCGGCCATGACCCTCACCGACCGCGAGTACCAGCGCATGCGCGACCTGGGCATCGCGATCATCCGCGAGGTGGGCGTGGACACCGGCGGCTGCAACATCCAGTTCGCCGTCGAGCCCTCCAGCGGGCGGCTCATCGTCATCGAGATGAACCCCCGCGTCTCCCGGTCCTCGGCGCTGGCCTCCAAGGCCACCGGGTTCCCGATCGCCAAGATCGCCGCCCGGCTCGCCGTGGGCTACACCCTGGACGAGATCCCCAACGACATCACCGCCGAGACCCCGGCCAGCTTCGAGCCGGCCCTGGACTACGTCGTGGTCAAGGTCCCGCGGTTCGCCTTCGAGAAGTTCCCCGGCGCCGACCCCGGCCTGACCACCACCATGAAGTCGGTCGGCGAGGCCATGGCCATCGGCCGGTCCTTCCCCGAGGCGCTGCAGAAGGCGATGCGCTCGGTGGAGAAGAAGGGCGTGGGCCTGACCTGGGAAGGCGAGCCCGGGGAGAAGGACGCGCTGCTGGAGGCGGCCGCCACGCCCGGCGAGTTCCGGCTGCGCCAGGTGCAGCAGGCGCTGCGCGCCGGCGCGAGCGTGGAGGAGCTGCACCGGGCCACCGGCATCGACCCCTGGTTCCTGGACCAGATGGCGCTGCTGGAGGAGACCGCCCGCCGGCTGGCCGCCGCGCCGCAGCTCGACGCCGAGGTCCTGCGCGACGTCAAGCGCCTGGGCTTCTCCGACAAGCAGGTCGGCGAGGTCACCGGCAAGTCCGAGGAGGTCGTCCGCGAGCTGCGCGACGCCCTGGACGTGCACCCGGTCTACCTGACCGTGGACACCTGCGCCGCCGAGTTCGCCGCCAAGACGCCCTACCTGTACTCCAGCTACGACGAGGAGACCGAGGTCCCGCAGGGCACCCGCCCCAAGGTGATCATCCTCGGCTCCGGGCCCAACCGCATCGGCCAGGGCGTGGAGTTCGACTACAGCTGCGTGCACGCCTCCTTCGCGCTGTCGCAGGCCGGCTACGAGACCGTCATGGTCAACTGCAACCCCGAGACGGTCTCCACCGACTACGACACCAGCGACCGGCTCTACTTCGAGCCGCTCACCCTGGAGGACGTGCTGGAGGTGGTCCGCGCCGAACGGCTCACCGGCGAGGTCGTGGGCGTGGTCGTGCAGCTGGGCGGGCAGACCCCGCTGGGGCTGGCGCGCGATCTCAAGGCGGCCGGGGTGCCGATCGTGGGCACCAGCCCCGAGGCCATCGACCTGGCCGAGGACCGCGGCGCCTTCGGCGACGTGCTCGCCCGGGCCGGGCTGCCCGCGCCCAAGCACGGCACCGCCACCTCCTTCGACCAGGCCCGCGCGGTCGCCGACGAGATCGGCTACCCGGTGATGGTCCGCCCCTCCTACGTGCTGGGCGGGCGCGGCATGGAGATCGTCTACAACGAGGCGATGCTCGCCGACTACATCGAGCGCAACGCCGAGGTCAGCCCCGACTACCCGGTGCTGATCGACCGGTTCCTCGACGACGCCATCGAGATCGACGTCGACGCGCTCTACGACGGCCGCGAGCTGTACATGGGCGGCATCATGGAGCACATCGAGGAGGCCGGGATCCACTCCGGCGACTCGGCGTGCGCCCTGCCCGCGGTCACCCTGGGCCACGAGGACTTCGAGCGGATCCGCTACTCCACCGAGGCCATCGCCCGCGGCACCGGGGTGCGGGGGCTGCTCAACGTCCAGTACGCGCTCGCCTCCGGGGTGCTCTACGTGCTGGAGGCCAACCCGCGCGCCTCGCGCACGGTGCCGTTCGTCTCCAAGGCCACGGCGGTCCCGCTGGCCAAGGCGGCGGCCCGGGTGATGCTCGGCTCCGGCATCGCCGAGCTGCGCGCCGAGGGCCTGCTCCCGGCCGAGGGCGACGGCGGCACCCTGCCGATGGACGCGCCCGTGGCGGTCAAGGAGGCGGTCATGCCCTTCAACCGCTTCATCGACCGGCACGGCGAGGGCGTGGACACCGTGCTGGGCCCGGAGATGCGCTCCACCGGCGAGGTCATGGGCATGGACGCCGCCTTCGGTGCCGCCTACGCCAAGTCGCAGCTGGCGGCCTTCGGCTCGCTGCCCACCCGCGGCAGCGTGTTCGTCTCGGTCGCCAACCGGGACAAGCGCAGCATGGTCTTCCCGGTCAAGCGCCTGGCCGACCTCGGCTTCACGATCCTGGCCACCGAGGGCACCGCGTGGGTGCTGCGGCGGAACGGGGTCCAGGCCGATGTGGTGCGAAAGCACAGCGAGGGGCCCGGTCCGGACGGAGAACCCACTATCGTTCAACTCATCCACGACGGCGCGGTGGACCTCATCGTCAACACGCCGTTCGGCGGGGCCGGCCAGTCCGGGCCACGCCTGGACGGGTACGAGATCCGCACCGCGGCGGTGGTGCGCGGCGTCCCCAGCGTCACCACGGTGCAGGGGTTGGCCGCCGCGGTCCAGGGCATCGAGGCGCTGGTGCGCGGCGACATCGGGGTGCGCTCCCTGCAGGAGCACGCCGAGTCGCTGCGCGGCACCGGCGCCTGAGCCGACGATCAGGGCGAGCGGCCCGCCGGGGCCCGCC
>NZ_ANAS01000016.1:0-43273 GCF_000341205.1 Nocardiopsis baichengensis YIM 90130
CCCGGGGCCGCCCGGCGGGTGAACAGGGCAGGACGGTCAGGTTTGAGCGACTACGGTCCGGTGCAGATCCGGTGCCCGGTGCTGTCGGTGCGCCGGGTGGACGCCTACTACGCGATCACCGTGGTCGCCCCGCAGATCGCCGAGCGCTTCCGGGCCGGCCAGTTCGTCGCCGTGGCGGTGGGCGGGGAGGCCTCGGCCATGCTGCTGCGGCGCCCGTTCGCGGTGCACGACGTCAAGCCCGACTACGGCGGGACCGTGGAGTTCCTGTTCGCGGTGCGCGGGCCGGGGACCTCCTGGCTGTCCGAGCGCCGCTCCCGCGACCTGCTCGACGTGGTGGGGCCGGTGGGCCGGCCCTTCCCGCTGCCCCGCGACCCGGTCAACTGCGCCCTGGTGGGCGGCGGCTCGGGGGGCGCTCCGCTGTTCCCGCTGGCGCACGCGCTGCGGAGGCGGGGCTGCCGGGTGGACTTCCTGCTCGGCGGGGCCTCGGCGGACCGGGTGTTCAGCGCGATCACCGCGCGCCGGGTGGCCGAGACCGCGACCTTCACCACCGACGACGGCTCGTTCGGGGTGCGCGGGCCGGTCACCGCCCCGCTGGGGCGGGTGATCGAGGAGGCGCGCTCGGACGTGGTCTACGCCTGCGGGCCCATGCCCATGCTCCGCGAGGTCGGCGCGCTCACCGCCCGGCACGGCATCCCGCTGCAGGTGGCGGTGGAGGAGACGATGGCCTGCGGGACCGGGCTGTGCATGTCGTGCGTGGTCCCGGTCGTCGGCGACGACGGCATCACCCGGATGGTGCGCGCCTGCGTCGACGGGCCGGTCTTCCGCGGCGAGCGGGTCCGCTTCGACGACGCGGGCACCATCCCCTTCGACGCCCTGGGAGCGCCCGGCTGGAAGGCCCGCCCCGACTCCGGCGACGGCATGGCCGACCGCGCGGCGGGGTGAGGGCGCCGGCGGCCGCCCGGATCGACCACCACTGCCAGGAAGGCGGACCCGAGGATGAGCCCGGACCTGAGGACGCGGCTGGGAACCGTGCAGCTGGACAACCCGGTGCTCACCGCCGCCGGCTGCGGGGGCACCGGGCGCGAGCTGTCCGCGTTCTTCGACATCTCCCGGCTCGGGGCGGTCATCACCAAGTCGGTGATGCTCGAACCGCGCGCCGGTCGGCCCGCGCCCCGGGTGGCCGAGACGCCCAGCGGCATGCTCAGCGCCACCGGGCTGCAGGGCCCCGGGGTGGAGGTCTTCCTCCAGCGCGACCTGCCCTGGCTGCTCTCCCGCGGCGGCCGCGCCGGGGTGTCGCTGGCCGGGTCGGGCGCGGCCGAGTACGCCGAGCTGGCCCGGCGGGTCTCCGAGGCGCCCGGGGTGGCGTTCCTGGAGGTGAACCTGTCCTGCGCCAACCCCTCCGACCAGGGGCGGCACTTCACCGACGACCCCCGCGAGGCCGCCCGGGTGGTGCACGCGGTGCGCTCGCACGCCCGCTCCGAGGTCCCGGTCTTCGCCAAGCTGGCCGCCGACGTGCCCGACCCGGTGGCCCTGGCCGAGGCCTGCGCCGAGGCGCGCGCCGACGGGCTGTCGATGGTCAACACGGTCCGCGGCATGGCCATCGACCCGCGCACGCTGCGCCCGGCGGTGGCCGGGGGCATGGGAGGCGTCTCGGGCCCGGCGATCCGCCCGATCGCGGTGGGCTGTGTGCACGAGGTGCACGCCGCCCTGCCCGAGCTGCCGATCATCGGCACGGGCGGGGTGCGCACCGGCACCGACGTGCTGGAGTTCCTGGCGGCCGGCGCCTCGGCGGCGGCCGTGGGAACGGTCAACTTCCACGACCCCTCGGCCTGCGTGCGGATCCTGCGCGAGCTGGAGGAGGCCCTGACCGAGCACGGGATCGGACGGGTCGCCGACGTCATCGGCGCCGCGCACCGGCCCATGGGGGCGCCTCTGGGCGGCCAGGATGCTCCGAGCAGGGCCTGAGACAGCCCGTGGCGGCCCCGACACGCACCGGTCGTTCCGGGAGGCCGGGAGGGGCGCCGAGCCGTGCTGGGGCCGCCTGAGGGCCGCCCCGGCCCCTCCGCGGGCGGACATGCATGAACCCGGTGAACCGGGGAACCGCTCCGGGCAGTGCCCGCGCGCCCGTGCGGTTCCCGACGGACCGGGCCGCGCCGCCTCCGCCGGGGGCGGCCGGTCCGGCCGTACAGCACGCACGTTCCACACACGCACGTGAAGGAGAGGCATCGTGGCCGCGCCCATCGCAGTCGCCATCGACGCACCTGAGATCGAGACCGCAGCCCGGTGGGCGTCGGCGGTCGCCCCGCACGTCAGCACGGTCAAAGTGGGCCTGGAACTCTATCTGCGCTACGGCCCCGAGGTGATCACCACGGTGCGGGGGGCCAACCGGGTCTCGGTCTTCCTCGACCTGAAGCTGCACGACATCCCGGCCACCGTCGCCGGCGCCGCGCGCAACGTGGCCCGTCTGAAACCGTCGATCCTGACCGTGCACGCCGCCGGCGGCAGGGACATGATCGCGGCGGCGGTGGAGGGGGCGCCGGAGACCACCATCGCCGCGGTGACCGTGCTCACCTCCCTGGACGACGCCGAGCTGGACCGGATCGGGATGCGCGGCCCGGCCTCGGACGCGGCCCGGCGGCTGGCGGAGCTGGCCGTGGAGGCGGGCGCGGGCGCGCTGGTGTGCTCCCCGCAGGAGGCGGCCCAGCTGCGCGCGGACGTGGGCCCGGACGTGCAGCTGATCACCCCGGGGGTGCGCCCGGCGGGGGCCGACCGCGGCGACCAGGCCCGGGTGGCCACCCCGCAGGAGGCGCTGGCGGCCGGGGCGGACCTGCTGGTGATCGGGCGCCCGATCACCCGCGCGGCCGACCCGGGCGCGGCCGCGGCCTCGATCGCCGCGGACGTGCGCCGGGCCGAGTCGGTGGGCTGAGCCGGCGGGCCGCCGGCCGGCGGCCGGCGGCGCCGTGCGCACCGCTTCCGCGGACCGCCCGGGAGGGGCGGCGGAGCGGCGGCGGGGCAGGGGAGCGCGGCGGCCGCTGGGCCCGGTTCCGGGCGCCCTGCGCAGGCGCCGCACGGCCGTGAGGGCCGGGTCCCGTCCCTCCGGGGGCGGGACCCGGCCCTCACTCGTTCCTCACCGTGTCCGAATCCGGTCACATTCGGTCACTCGGATTCGGGTTTCCGGAAGCCGATGGCCAGGTGGGCCCGCGACCGGCTCGGACCCCGGAGTACGGGCCTGTCCGGGGATGACGTCGCCGTGCTCAACCGGGCCAAAAGTCCCGATTTCAACCTCGGTGCGCAATCGGATGATGACACGGAGTAATTAGTTGGACGAAATAGCGCTTGAAGGGCCACTTTGCGTTGCCGAACAGGCCCGGAACCTACTAACTTGCGCAGGCGTCCGCCCTCTACAAACGAGAGAAAACCGAGGTGACCCGGCGTGGCCCTTCCTCCCCTCACACCCGAGCAGCGCGCCGCGGCTCTGGAGAAGGCCGCTAAGGCCAGAAAAGAGCGCGCGGAAGTCAAGAACCGGCTGAAGCACGGTGGCGTCTCCCTCAAGGAGGTGCTCGCCGACGGCCAGACCGACGACGTCATCGGCAAGATGAAGGTCTCGGCGCTTCTGGAGTCGCTCCCCGGCGTCGGCAAGGTCCGCGCCAAGCAGATCATGGAGCGCCTCAACATCGCCGAGTCGCGTCGCGTCCGCGGCCTGGGTGCCAACCAGCGCTCCGCCCTTGAGCGCGAATTCGGCGGCGCCGAGTAAGGACCCGGCCGACTGTGCGGTTCCCCACCGCGGGGACCGCCCGACGGGTCCGCCGGTCGGCCGCGGCCACGCGCCGCGGCCGCCGGTGCGGCGGAGGACCCCGTGAGCGCCGCGGCGCCCCCGGTCCGCACCGCCCCCGCAGGGGGCGCGGGACGGCCGGAGGCGCCGCGGCGCGGTGGTATAAAAGACCAATCACCCCCGGTCCGGCGGCCCGCCCCCTTGTGCGCGGGCACGGCCCGACCGGGTCCGACAGCGCCGCACCGAGAGTTAGATCCCCACGTGCCTACCAGCCCGATCGACGCCGGCGACGCCGGCGCCCCGGCCCGGCGGCTCACGGTCCTCTCCGGCCCCTCCGGGGTCGGCAAGAGCACCGTGGTCAAGAAGATCCGCGCCGACCACCCCGAGGTCTGGCTGTCGGTCTCGGTCACCACGCGGGCCCCGCGCCCCGGGGAGACCGACGGGGTGGAGTACTTCTTCGTCGGCCCCGAGGAGTTCGACCGCATGGTCGCCGACGGGCGGATGCTGGAGTGGGCCGAGTTCGCCGGCAACCGCTACGGGACGCCGCGCGCGCCCGTGGAGGACCGGCTGCACGCGGGGGTCCCCGTCCTGCTGGAGATCGACCTGCAGGGCGCGCGGCAGGTCCGCGCGACCATGCCGGACTCCTTCCACGTCTTCCTGGCGCCCCCCTCCTGGGAGGAGCTGGTGCGGCGGCTGACCGGCCGCGGCACCGAGGCCCCCGAGGTGGTCCAGCGCCGGCTCGACGCCGCGCGCACCGAGATGGCGGCCGAGAAGGAGTTCGACGCCACGCTCGTCAACACGTCGGTCGAGGACGTCCGTGACGAGCTGCTAGCCTTGATCCAGGCGCCGAAAGTGTGATATCCGGCGCCCGCACCGACCACCAGGCCCCCGGCGACGGGGGCCGACGACCGTCCAGGGGGAACCCACGTGGCTGGTACCGAGCCCGTCGCCGAAGGCATCACCAACCCGCCGATCGACGACCTCCTCGAGCTCGTCGACAGCAAGTACAGCCTGGTCACCATGGCCTCCAAGCGTGCCCGGCAGATCAACGCCTACTACGCCCAGCTCGGCGAGGGCCTGCTGGAGTACGTCGGCCCGCTGGTCGAGACCCAGGTTCAGGAGAAGGCGCTCTCCATCGCCCTGCGCGAGGTGAAGTCGGGCCTGCTCACCGCTGAGCCCTACGAGGGCAGCTGAGGCAGTGGCGCGGGGGCCCCGGCCCCCGGCTAGAGTCCGACCGTGAACGCACCTGAAGAATCCGCAATCGACGCGCCCGAGGTCGTCCTGGGGGTGGGCGCCGGCATCGCCGCCTACAAGGTGTGCGAGGTGCTGCGCCGCTTCACCGAGACCGGCCACCGGGTCCGCGTCGTCCCCACCGCCGATGCGCTGCGCTTCGTCGGCGAGCCCACCTGGGCCGCCCTGTCCGGCCGCCCGGTGGCCACCGGCGTGTGGGACTCCGTGCACGACGTGCCGCATGTGCGCCTGGGGCAGGGGGCCGACCTGGTCCTCGTCGCCCCGGCCACCGCGGACCTGCTGGCCAAGGCCGCCCACGGGCTGGCCGACGACCTGCTCACCAACACCCTGCTCACCGCGCGCTGTCCGGTGGTCTTCGCCCCGGCCATGCACACCGAGATGTGGGAGCACCCGGCCACCCGCGCCAACGTCGCCACGCTCCGCTCGCGCGGCGCCGTCGTGCTCACCCCCGACTCGGGCCGCCTGACCGGCGCCGACACCGGCCGCGGCCGCCTTCCCGACCCCGAGGCCCTGTTCGAGGCCGCCCGCGCGGCGCTGCGCCGCGGCCCCGCCCCCGCCGACCTGGCCGGGCGGCACGTGCTGATCACCGCCGGCGGCACCCGCGAGGCCGTCGACCCCGTGCGCTACCTGGGCAACCGCTCCTCGGGGCGGCAGGGCCACGCGCTGGCCGCCACCGCCGCGGCGCGCGGCGCGCACGTGCGCCTGATCGCGGCCAACACCGACCTGCCCGCGCCCGCCGGGGCCGAGGTCGTGCCGGTGGAGTCGGCCGAGGAGATGCACCGGGCCGTGCTGGAGGCCCGCAAGGAGGCCGACGCCGTGGTGATGGCCGCGGCCGTGGCCGACTTCCGCCCCGCGACCGGCGCCGTGAGCAAGATCAAGAAGACCGGGGCCGGGCCCGACCCCCTCGAGCTGGCCCTCAACCCCGACATCCTCGCCGAGATCTCCGCCGACCGCGCCCGCGAGGGCCAGGTGGTGGTGGGGTTCGCCGCCGAGACCGACGACGTGCTGGCCAACGGCCGGGCCAAGCTGGCCCGCAAGGGCTGCGACCTGCTCGTGGTCAACCGGGTCGGGGGCGGCCGGGCCTTCGGCACCGAGGAGAACCAGGCGGTCGTGCTGAGCGCCGAGGGCGGTTCCACCGAGGTTCCGATGGGCCCCAAGACCGATCTCGCCGACCGCGTCTGGGACCTGGTGGCCGAGCGCCTCACAGCGACCTGACACGGCCTCTCCTGTGTTGCGCCGCGGGCAAGCCGTTTCGCTGTACGCTACGAAAACCCCAGCGCAGAGGCATGATCGGAACCGCCTCTAGAACTTTTTATGTGGCTTACGTCACAATGTGTCCAGGGGCGTCTGAAGTGGGCGTTCCATGGATGGGCGACGGTTTCGTGCCGCCGTCGGAACGGTCGTGGCGGCCCCATGAACCCCCCGCGCCCCGGGTGCGGCGGGGAGGGCACCACTACAGTGGACCGAGAAACCAACCCCGTGGGTCGGTAATCGCCGGTGGTCACCCACCAGCCCCGGCGGACGCCGACCGAACAGAGACAACTGTCAGCCAGCAGCCGCTGCAAGGAGTCACTTACGTGTCCCGTCGCCTTTTCACCTCCGAGTCCGTCACCGAAGGCCACCCCGACAAGATGGCCGACCAGATCAGTGACGCGATCCTCGACGCGATGCTGAAGGACGACCCCGCAAGCCGGGTCGCCGTGGAGACCCTGATCACCACCGGGCAGGTGCACATCGCCGGTGAGGTCACCACCAAGACCTACGTGGACATTCCCGACATCGTCCGCAAGAAGATCCTTGAGATCGGCTACGACTCCTCTGCCAAGGGCTTCGACGGAGACTCCTGCGGGGTCTCGGTCTCCATCGACCAGCAGTCCCCCGACATCGCGCAGGGCGTCGACACCGCCTACGAGGCGCGGGTCGAGAACGAGGAGGACAAGCTCGCCAGCCAGGGCGCCGGCGACCAGGGCCTGATGTTCGGGTACGCCAACCGCGAGACCCCCGAGCTGATGCCCCTGCCGATCAAGCTCTCCCACGCGCTGTCCCAGCGCCTGTCCGCGGTCCGTCACGACGGCACCGTTCCCTACCTGCGTCCCGACGGCAAGACGCAGGTCACCGTCGAGTACGAGGGCACCACCCCGGTGCGCCTGGACACCGTCGTGCTGTCCAGCCAGCACGCCCCCGACATCGACATGAACGAGCTCCTGACGCCGGACATCAAGGAGCACGTCATCGAGCCGATCGTCAAGCAGTACGGCCTGGAGGCCGACGACTACCGGCTCCTGGTCAACCCGACCGGCCGCTTCGAGATCGGCGGCCCGATGGGCGACGCCGGCCTGACCGGCCGCAAGATCATCGTGGACACCTACGGCGGCTACGCCCGCCACGGCGGCGGCGCCTTCTCCGGCAAGGACCCGTCCAAGGTGGACCGCTCGGCCGCCTACGCCACCCGCTGGGTCGCCAAGAACATCGTGGCGGCCGGCCTGGCCGAGCGCGCCGAGGTCCAGGTGGCCTACGCCATCGGCAAGGCCGCCCCGGTCGGTGTGTTCATCGAGACCTTCGGCACCGAGCAGGTGGCCCCGGACGTCATCGAGAAGGCCGTCCGCGAGGTCTTCGACCTGCGTCCGGCGGCGATCGTGCGCGACCTGAACCTGCTGCGCCCGATCTACTCCGCCACCGCCGCCTACGGCCACTTCGGCCGCGAGGTCCCGGAGTTCACCTGGGAGAGCACCGAGCGCGCCGAGGCCCTCAAGTCCGCCGTCGGCGCCTGAGGACCCTCATAGGGGCCCAATAGGCCCCGGCGCAGAGGCGACCGAGGGGTCCACCTCCCACTGGGGAGGTGGACCCCTCGTCCGTGCCCGCCCGCGGTTCCCGGCCCCGGACGGTGATCGATAGTGGTGAAAACGCCACGTCAGGGCGCCGATAGTGGTGATTCCACCACGAGGGATGCACGCAGGGGAGCCGACCGCCCCCTGGGGCGGCCGGCCTGGCGTTCACGGCGTTCCCCGATGCGACAGCGCGCGACGCGACCGGGGGTCAGCGGGCGACGCGTGACAGGGCCGCCTTCTGGGCCGCCTCCAGCGGGCCGTGGCGGAAACGGCGGAGCCACAGGGCGCTCCCGGCCAGCAGCACCGCGCTGATCGCCGCCCACAGGGCGATGACCCACCACGGGCCGGTTCCCGCGAAGCGCGTGGCCAGGCCCAGGCCGAAGCCGTAGCACACCACCATGGCGATCACGTTCTGCAGCACGTAGCCGCTCAGCGCCGTGCGCCCCAGGTTCGACAGCGCGGCCGTGACCGGACCGGTGCGCCGGGCCCGGTCCAGCACCAGGCCGACCAGCCCCGCCACGCCGAGCGCCACCACCGGGGCCGCGACATAGCGCTCGATGAGGAACCCGTCGCCGCCCATCAAGGAGGCGGCCGCCTTCATCGGAACTCCGGCCCCCAGCCCCCACACCGCCAGGCGGACCCGCAGCCGCCGCCCCTGCGCCCCCGGGCCGAACGCGCCGGCGCGGAAGAGGGCCACTCCGCACAGGAACAGCGTGAGCATCATGCCGAAGGTCATGACCGGCTCGATCCGCAGCACCATGGCGTTCTCCAGGCGGACCGCCACCTGCTCCAGGTACCCGCCCTCGGCGTAGAGGCGGACCGCACCCGGGTCGGGGCCGCCGGCGCCGTCCTCGCCGACGGCCCCCGCCGCCACCATCAGGGCGGTGGCCCCCGCCATCGCCGCCACGTGCAGTGAGCCGGCGGCCCAGGCCGCCGCCGCGCGCACACGCCGTCCGCGCGCCAGCAGCAACGCCGCGGCCATCGCGGTCACGGCGTACCCCATGAGCACGTCCCAGGCGAACACCAGGGTGAAATGCACCAGCCCTTCGGCGAACAGGAACAGCGCACGCCACTTGTAGGGGCCCGGCCAGGGGAGGCCGCGCTTGTGCGCGGAGCGGTACTGCACCGCGAGCCCGGCGCCGAACAGCAGCGTGAGCAGCGCCAGCGACGTTCCGTTCGCGGTGAGGCGGAACAGGGCCTCCACGACGGTGCCGGGCGAGGGGTCGGCGGTGACCGAGGCCAGCGTGGGCGCCTCCATGGACAGCGCACTGAGCTCCGCGCCGGGGGCGGTGAAGATCCAGACGTTCATTCCGAGGGTGCCCAGGATCGCCAGGCCCCGGAGCACATCGAGCAGGGGGAGGCGCCCCGCCCCCTGGGGCGCCTCCCCCTGCCCAGGCGCCGCCTGCGGTCCGCCGGTATCGGCTCGGACCCCGCTCCCGGCCTCGGTCCGCGGTCCGCTGCTCGTCCCCATCCGTCGTGTCCTCTCCCCGTCGTCCGCGCCAGGCGGACCGGTCCCGGCCCGCACTCCGACCAGAGTGGCGGCCGGAGGGCGCCGAGGACCTCCTGCGTCGCGGCGACTCCGCCTACATCCTTGGACGTAGGAACCGGGCGGGATCGGACGGCCGTCACGACCGACCGCGGCGCCCCTGCCGCCGTTGATCCCGGCGAGGGCGGGAGAGGACCGCCTCCGATCCGCGACGACCGTGCCGAACCGGTCGGACGGAGGCGACACCACTTCAGCGGACGCCGTCCCCCGGCGCCGGTCGGCCGCTGTCCGAGCGGCGCCCGGTGGGGGCGTGTCCGCCGGCGTGGTGGAACCCTCCGGACCCCGGCCGCCCCCGGGAGCACTGCCCGCCGCCCGCACCGACGCCCCCGTTGATCTCGGGGAAGTCGGGGTAATACCCGCCGGTATTACCCCGACTTCCCCGAGATCAACGACAAGGAAGGGGGTGCGCACCCGGGGCGGGGCCGCCGATAGCGTTGCAGCGTCCGCACCGCTCACAAGGACGCGGCCGACAGTTCCACCACTCCAGCGGACACGACCCGGATGCGCGTAGGGGCCCGCCACCACGTGAGGGCGCCGGCGGCGCGGGTTCGATGAGGCGCGGTCCCTCGCACCGCCCGGGCGCAGGCGCTGGACCGGCGGCTGACCGAAGAGGGCAACGCCGCGGGAAGCGGGGGCGGATCCATCGGCGAGGCGTTGAAGCGGAGTCACTTCCCGCGGCTGTGAGCGCCTTTCACCGGGCGGCCGAAGGCCGCCCGGGCCGCGCCCTTGGGAGCGGCGCCATCTCCCTTCGCCCGGAACCGCGCGGTCCTGGCACCCTGATCCGGGCTCGGCTCCGGGCTCAGCCGCCCTGAAGGCGGCCCGACCGGCGCGCCGGCCGTGTTCGGGCAGGGGGAGGCCGCCCGGAAGGAGGCGCTCAGGGCCGCCGAGAGCTCCACCGCACGAACGGACGCGACCGGCGGCCTTCGGCCGATCCACGAAGGCGTGTGCTCTGGCCGGAGGCCCGCGGCGGCCGCCGGCCGCCTTGCGAAGGAGTGGCCGCGGAGCGCCCGTACCGGACCGGGCGGAGGGAGACCGCGCCACGGGAGCGGACACGGCCTGCCGTGGTGCTCACCGGGGGACATGCGGACCCCGGTCCGGACGCCGGCCGAACACGGCGACGGGGGCGCCCCTCAGCGAAGGGCGCCCCCGTCGGTCGCGGGCCTCACAGGCGCACGGTGGTGCTTCGGACGATCTCGAAGACCGGGTGGTCCGCGGCCTCGTCGACGAACCACTCCAGGGGCGAGTCGGGCGCGGCCTTGAAGTAGGGGCCCACCACCGCGACCCGGGGGTGGTCCATGTACTCGCGCAGCACCGGCGCGGCGCGCTCGGCGCCCACCTCGACCACGCTGACCAGCTCGATCCACCCGCCCCGGCGCAGCGTCGCGAAGCCGTCCTTGCGGATGTTGCGCACCCAGCCGACCTCACCGTAAGGGGCGACGAGGAAGCGGCCCTGCTCGTTCTCGACCAGGTCGACCGGGGTCGAGCGCAGGAAGCCCGTCGAGCGTCCGCGGGTGGTCAGCAGTCTCGTGGAGGACGGGCCCAGCCCGTACTTCACCAGGCCGGACATGCTCGCGTCGAAGACGCGCCGCACCTTCGTGGCCCGGAACTGCTTGGTGTCGTTCCCCATCGACCTCTCCCTCGTTCGGCTCACGACCATTGTGCTGGGTGGGCCGGGGCCGGGGCTACTCGCGGGTCACCGGAACGCCGAGAGCCCCGTCACCGCCTGGCCGATGCTGAGCGCGTGGATCTCCTCGGTGCCCTCGTAGGTGGCCACCGTCTCCAGGTTCGCCATGTGCCGCATCACCGGGTACTCCAGGGTGATCCCGTTGGCGCCGTGCACCGACCGGGCGGTGCGGGCCACCCGCTGGGCCGCGGCTACGTTCGCGAACTTGCCGAAGCTCACGTGGTTGTGGTGGCAGGCGCCCTCCTCCTTCAGCCGCCCGATCCGCAGCGCCGCCATCTGCGCGTGGTTCACGTCCACCACCATGTCGGCCAGCTTGCGCTGGGTGAGCTGGAAGGCGCCGATGGGCCGCCCGAACTGCTCCCGGGTGGCGGCGTACTCCAGCGCCGACTCGTAGCACGCGCGGGCCGCGCCCACCACGCCCCACACGATGCCGTAGCGGGCCTCGTTCAGGCAGGACAGCGGCGAGCCCAGGCCCCGCGACCCGGGCAGCAGCGCCGAGCCGGGCAGCCGCACGCCCTCCAGCACCAGCTCCGAGGTGACCGAGGCGCGCAGCGACAGCTTGTGCCGGACGGTGGTGGCGGTGAACCCCGGGGTGCCGGTGGGCACGAGGAAGCCGCGGACGCCGTCGTCGGTCGCGGCCCACACCACCGCCGCGTCGGCGACCGAGCCGTTGGTGATCCACATCTTGGTGCCGTCGAGCACCCAGTCGTCGCCGTCGCGGCGGGCGCGGGTGCGCATCGATCCGGGGTCGCTGCCGGAGTCGGGCTCGGTCAGCCCGAAGCAGCCGATCGCCTCCCCGGCGGCCATCCGCGGCAGCCACTGCTCCTTCTGCTCCTCGGAGCCGAACTTGTGGATCGCGGTCATGGCCAGCGACCCCTGCACCGACACGAAGCTGCGCAGGCCCGAGTCGACGGCCTCCAGCTCCCTGCACGCCACGCCGTAGGCGACCGGGCCGGCGCCGGCGCAGCCGTGGCCCTCCAGGTGCATGCCCAGCACGCCCAGGGCGCCCAGCCGCTTGGCGAGGCCGCGGGCGTCCGGGATGGTCCCGGCCTCGTACCAGTCGGCGACGTTCGGCAGCAGCTCGTCGGCGGCGAACGCGCGCACGGTGTCGCGGATGTCGCGCTCCTCGCCGGTCAGCTCCCGGTCCAGGGCCAGGAAGTCGCGGGGGTCGGGGGCCGCGGCCTTGCGCTGGTCGCTCATCGGTGGTCCGTCCTTCCGTCGTCATCGGTGGGGGTCTCGGCCGGCCCGGCGCCGGGGGCGCTCTGGTGCACCGCGCCGCGGTCGATCATGGCCGCGATGTCCTCTTCGGCCAGCCCGAGCCCGGCCAGGACCTCGCGGGAGTGCTGGCCGAGCAGGGGAGGGGGCAGGGGCGGGGCGCCGTCCGCGACGCCGGAGCCCGCGCCCGAGGCCAGGCGGAACCCGGCGCGGACGGTGTCCAGCGGCCCGGCGGTGGGGTGGTCGACCCGCACCAGCACGTCGTCCCCGGCGGACTGGGCGGCCTGCACCGCGTCCAGGGGGCCGCGCACCTGCCCGGCCGGGACCCCGGCCGCCAGGAGCAGCTTCAGCCACTCGGCGGCGGGGCGGGCCCGCAGCTCGGCCTCCAGCTGGGGGATGAGCGCGTCCCGGTTGCGGATCCGGTCCGGGTTCCCGGCGAAGCGCGGGTCGGCGCCCAGGTCGGGGCGTCCCAGCACCTCGCACAGCCGCTGGAACAGCCCGTCGTTGCCGGCGGCGACCACGATGTCGGCGTCGGCGGTGCCGAACACCTGGTAGGGCACCACGGTGGAGTGGGCGTTGCCCATGCGCGGCGGCTCGGCGCCGGTGACCAGCGCCTGCTGGGCGATGTTGACCAGGCCCGACAGGGCCGAGTTGATGAGCGAGACCTCCACGTGCTCGCCCTGCCCGGTGGTGCGGGCGCGCAGCAGCGCCCCCAGGATCGCCACCGCGGCGTTGAGGCCGGAGAGCACGTCGGTCATGGCCACGCCCACCTTGGAGGGCGGGCCGTCCGGCTCGCCGGTGATGCCCATCAGCCCGCTCTCGGCCTGGACGAGCACGTCGAAGGCGGGGCGGTCGGCGGGGGTGTGCTCGGGGCCGAAGCCGCTGATGGAGCAGTACACCACGGCGGGGTTGCGCTCCCGGACCTCGGCGTAGCCCAGGCCCAGGCGCTCGGCCACGCCCGGGCGGAAGTTCTGGATCACCACGTCGGAGCGGGCGCACAGCTCCTGTACGGCCGCCCGCCCGGCGGGGTCCTTGACGTCCGCCGCCAGGCTCCGCTTCCCGCGGTTGACGGCCAGGTAGTAGGCGGCCTCCCCGCCGGCGTGGGGTGGGCCCCAGGCGCGGGTGTCGTCGCCGCGCCCGGGGTGCTCCACCTTCACCACCTCGGCCCCCAGGTCGGCCAGGAGCATGGTGGCGTAGGGGCCGGCGAGGACCCGGGACAGGTCGGCCACCCGGACCCCGGCCAGGGGGCCCTGGGCCTGCGGTGCCCCGTCGGCCGGCGCCTCGGGTCGCGCGCCGCCGTCGGGAGTGCGGCCGCCGCTGCCGGGACCGCGGTCGGACTCGTGCTCGTCGTGTGCGTCGGTGCGGTTCGTCGGGCTCATCCCTCGCTCACTCGGTCGGCTGCTCGCCGCCGCGCTGTTCGCGCAGCTGGTGGTAGGTCTCCAGGCAGCGCCGCAGCGCCGTGGTCAGGGCGGCGCCGGACTGGCCGGCGTAGCGGGTGCGCACGCGCTCGGAGATCTCGGGCAGGTCCTCGGTGACCGACAGGCCCTCGACGAGCGCGCGGAAGAACTGCTTGGCCAGGTCGGTGAGGAGCGTGGTGTCGGCGGCGACGATGCGCCCGTCCGTGACGTTGACGGCGAGCACCACGCCGAGGCGCTCGTACTGGGAATGGCTCGCGACCGCGTCGGGCAGGCGGGCGTACCCCGAGACGAGGACGACGTCGGGGTCGGCGAGCAGAGCGCGCGTGTGGTCGTGACCGTGCACGGTGTGGGCCCTTTCCGTTTCCAGGCAGCATGAGGCTCCGTAGGGCTGGAGTCTCGCGCCTGGCAGGGCGACCTGGGAAGGCAGGGCGCCCTCAGCGGGAGGGCAGTCGTCCAAGTATCCCCGCAACCGGTGCACCGCTGTCAATGCTGCGGTGCGGCCGTGTGCCGGAGGCGGGGGATCGGCGATCCCGTCGACGTCCAGGCGCATCCCGTCGACCGGACCCCGGGCCGGCTCCTCCGCGCCGACACCGTCACCACGGCCCCGCCTTGCGCAGAACCGGACACGGTGCGCTATAGTCCCGCATAGGTCATGAGCGCCAGCGCGAAGCCCCGGCTTGCTGGCCGGCAACCCTCCACCGCGGTGGGGTGCCCCGGGTGAGGACCAGGTCGAGACACGACCGATGGACGCAACGTGTCAGGCAAGCGCGGACCCCCGCGGGTTCGAGCCGGAGACACCGCCGTGCGCCGATGCCGCCGCGCGGGGACGCTCCCGGCTCCTCGGGGTCCCGATGACCCCTGAGGAGCAGTGATGACCGCAGTCGCCGAGAACCCCGCCCCCTCCGCCGTCCCCGCCGCCCGTGCGTGCGGCGCCGACGCGCCCGCCGTGCTCGGCACCGGGCTGTCGGTGCCGCTGGCCTCCGGCGGCACCGCCGAGTACGCCAACTTCGACTACGCGGCCAGCGCGCCCTGCCTGGAGGCGGTCCGCGGCGAGCTGGACGAGGCGCTGCCGCTCTACGCCAGCGTGCACCGCGGCGCCGGGTACCTGTCGCAGGTCAGCACCGCCGCCTACGAGCGGGCCCGGCGCACCGTCGCCCGGTACACCGGGGTGCGCGACGACGACGCGCTGGTCTTCGTGCGCGGCACCACCGACGCCCTCAACCTGCTGGCGCGCTGCCTGCCCGAGGGGTGCACGGTGGTGGTCTTCGCCGCCGAGCACCACGCCAACCTGCTGCCCTGGGAGCACCAGGGGAGCCGGGCCGGGCGGGTGGTGCGCCTGCCGCTGCCGCGGAGCCCGCAGGAGGCGGTGCGCGCGGCGCGCGAGGCGCTGCGGGCCGCCCCGGAGGGGCCCCGGCTGCTGTGCGTGACCGCGGCCTCCAACGTCACCGGCGAGATCTGGCCGGTGCGCGAGCTGGCCGAGGCGGCCCGCGCCGAAGGCGCCCGCATCGCGGTGGACGCCGCCCAGTACGTGCCGCACCGCCGCTTCGACCTGGCCGAGACCGGGGCCGACTACGTCGCCTACTCCGGGCACAAGCTCTACGCCCCGTTCGGGTCGGGCGTGCTGGCCGGGCGCGCCGACTGGCTCCGCGAGGCCGCCCCCTACCTGGCGGGCGGAGGTGCCACCGGCAACGTGACCGACGCGGACGTGCGCTGGAACGACCTGCCGGCGCGGCACGAGGCGGGCAGCCCGAACGTGCTGGGCGCGGTGGCGCTCGCCGCCGCCTGCCGGACCCTGCAGGAGGCCGGCCAGGAGCGCCTGCACGCCCGCGAGGAGGCGCTGCTGCGGCGGCTGCGGGCCGGGCTGGCGGCCGTCCCGGGGGTGCACGACCTCTCGCTGTGGGACCGCGGGCACCCGCGGGTGGGCATCGTGTCGTTCGTGGTGGACGGGGTCCCGGCGGGGCTGCTGGCGGCGGCCCTGTCGGCCGAGCACGGGATCGGCGTGCGCGACGGGCTGTTCTGCGCCCACCCGCTGACCCGGTACCTGCTGCCGGAGGGGCACGGGCAGGCGGTCCGCGCCAGCATCGGCCTGGGCACCACCGAGGAGCACGTCGACCGCCTCGTCGCCGCGGTGGCCGCCCTCGCGGACCGGGGTCCGCGGCTGGAGTACCGCGACGACGCCGGCCGACTGGTCCCCGTGGAGCCCTCCGAGGCGTGAGCCGGGCCGTGGGCGCGTCGGTCGGCGCGCCCACCGGCAGGCCCACTGCGGGTCCGGGCAGGTCCACCGGACGGCCCCATGACAGGGCGACCCTCCTACCGGAGTCCGGGGCGGGACCCCTATTCACTCCTGCCCCAATCTTCGCGGGTGGCTTGTTCGGGATGACTTCGGTCAAAACTTCTCTAACAAGGATTCCCGGGTGCGAAATAGGGCGGGTGTCCCTGGCGGACGGGCGCCGGCGGGCGGCCGCGGACCGTGACGGCCCGACCGGCGGGATGCGGGCGCGCATGCCGGTCCGCGGGCGGTCGAGTGGGCGGGGAGTCCGCCGGTCGGCGGGTATCCGTGCAGGTGGGTGGGTGCCTCCGCGCGCGTGCGGCGCGGTGCGAGGCCGCGCCGGATCCGGTCGGCGGAAGCGGCGCCGAACTCTCTCGATCCGGAAAAGAGCCGTTCATTCTCGGTGAATTTATCGCCGGGTGAATGACCTACCTCACAACAGGTAACATCGATCGCCAAAGGACTTCGGGAGCGCGATCGTGACTGATGAGTGGCCGGCCCAGCCGATCGTCGAGGACCACAGGATCCCCGACGTGCCCCGACCCCGTGTTGTCGGCCTGGACGGCCGGCCCGCCCCGCTCCGGGCGGCCGCCCCACCTGCCGCACCGGCCCCACCGGCGTCCGCCGCCGACCCGCTCGACCGCACCCGCCTGGCCTTCGCCGCCCGGGCCGCCCGCTACCTCGCCGCCGACGCCGGGGTCCGCCAGTTCGTCGACCTCTCCTCGGGACTGCCCACCTGCGACGCGGTCCTCTCCGCCGCGGGGGAGGGCCGCTCCGGTGTGCGCGCCCTCTACGCCGACGCCTCCAACGGCCCCGCCCTGCACGCCGGCGCCTCCCCGCACCGGGCGGCGGCGCCGGTGGTGTCCCTGTCCTGTTCCTCGCCGCACACCCTGGTGGAGCGGCTGCGAACGTGCGGGCTCGTCGACTTCGACGAGCCCGTCTGCGTTCTGCTGCTCGACACCGCCCCCGGGACCGGCGGACCCGGACCCGCCCCCGCCCTGCTGGCCGCGCTGCACGACGCCCTCGGGCCGGGCGGCCACGTGCTCGCCACCTTCCCCGAGGAGCGGCGGCACGACCGTGCGGCGCGCGCGCTCGCCCCGTTCGCGCCGCTGGAGCCCGGACTGGCCGACATCACGTGGTGGCCCTACCCCGACGAAGAGGTCGCCGCCGAGGGCAGCGGCATCGCCGGGGCCGTGGGCAGGAGGGACGGTAGCCGATGACCTCGCTCGACTGGCCCACCGAGGTTCTCGGCCAGCTGGAGTTCTACTGGGACGCCTCGCTGCGCCCCCGGCTGGACGGCCTCGGCGACGACGAGTTCTTCTGGGAACCGGTCGAACCGTGCTGGTCGGTGCGCCCGCGCCCGGACGGCACGTTCGCCGCCGACTGGGACTGGCCCGAACCGGACCCGCCGCCCTTCACCACCCTCGCCTGGCGGCTCGGGCACATCATCGTCGGCGTGCTGGAGCTGCGGGTGGACCACCACTTCGGCGACGGCACCCTCTCCCTGGCCGACGCCGCATGGCCGGGCGGCGCGGAGGAGGCTCTGGCGCGCCTGGACGCGGCCTACCGGGCCTGGTGCGCGGGGGTGAGAACGAAGGCCCCCGAGGACTTCGCCGCCCCCGTGGGCGCGGCCGAGCCGGAGCAGTGGGCCGACCTGCCCTTCGCGGTGCTCGCCCTGCACGTCAACCGCGAGGTGATGCACCACGGTGCCGAAGTGGCGCTGCTGCGCGATCTGTACCGCGCCCACCCGGCGCACGTGCGCGACGCGGTCTGACCCGACCGGCCCGGGGACGACCCCGGCACGCGCGCGTGCACGCCCTGGGCGGCCCCGGGCCCCGGGTCACAGCCCCCGCTCGGCCCAGTGCCGCCGGTGCGCCTCGACCAGCCAGGTGTCGGCCCGGTCCCGGTCCGGTTCCTCGGGAAGGGGCGAGGTCTCCAGGAGCCGCTGCAGACGGGCCTCCTGCTCGTCGGCGGCCTCCAAGGCCTCCTCCATCGTGTGCTCACCGCGGCGCAGCTCCCGGAGCCAGGACGCCCACGGCTCGGGCATCGGCAGGGTCAGGCGGCCGGTCTCCAGGATCTCGGCGCCCTGCACCCCCAGCCGCACCATGTGGTAGGCGAACTTGGTGTCGAAGCCGTACCGGTCGATGAGCTCGGGGCGGTTGGTGTGGCGCCCGGCCCGCCGGCCGAGCAGGCTGTCGCGCTGGGCGCGCAGGTAGCCCAGGCAGCGGTCGCCGACCCGGCGGGACAGGATGCGGTCGGCGCCCTCGCGCAGCTCGCGCCCGAGCAGGTCGGCACGGACGATCTCCTCCTCGGGGACGAAGAGGGGCAGCAGCACCGTCGGGTTGCCGTCCAGGGCGAGGCGCATCCACTTGCGCAGCGAGTACACGGTCAGGTCGAGGTCGCCGGGCCCGGAGCGGACGCCCTCGGGCTGGGACCGGTAGATGTACTGCTCGAAGGAGCGCAGCCCCATGACGTACTCCGGGGGCTCGACGCAGATCCCCATCTCGTCGCGGTCGTCCTGGTCGGAGACGGTGATGCCGTGGACCCCCGAACCGACCAGGCACTGCAGGACGGTGCCCTTCTCTGCGAGCTCGGCGAATTCGGGGCTTGAGTGCTTCAACGTGCGACCTCCCGCGGCCCGGGGATCGGGCCGCCGTCCAGGGTGCGGCGCCCCGCACCGGGGACCTCCCGCGGGTGGGAAGTAGAGCAACGTAGCAGGGGCGCAAGGGGGATGCGCAAATGGATTGTGCGCTGCGTGCCCGGAGCGGCTATAAGGCGTGCATGGGAGCGTGCACGGGAGTCATGGCCACTGTCAGAGATGTTCCGGAGGGCGTCCGTGACGCACTTGCGGAGGAGGCACGAGAACAGGGGTGCTCGCTGCAGAGTCTGCTCCTGTCGGTCCTGAATCGTGAGGCCGCGTTCATCGGTAACAGGAAGCTGCTGGCCGATATCGAGTGCGAGCTTGAGAGACGGAGGAGCCGGGCCGGACGCGCCCGACTCCGCTGATGTGATCAGAGCAGCCCGTACCGAAGAATGGAAATGACTCGGATGAAGGCGCGCCTGGACCGGAGCGGGCGCAGTGGGAAAAGCCGCATAGGCGTAGCGGATCCCTCGGTGCTGACCGACGGGCTCTGACCGGAGTGCTCGTCTTTCAGTACTCGCCCTGTGGCGCTCACCGAACTCCGATGAGCATCGGACGGCTTCTGAGTGCTGAAAGGCGGTCGTGTCCGCTGGAGTGGTGGAACTTTCGGCCGCGTCCTTGTGAGCGGTGCGACCGCCGCGGCGTGGTCGGCGTCCCCGCCCCGGGTGCGCACCCCTTCCTTGTCGTTGATCTCGGGAAAGTCGGGGTAATACCGGCGAGTATTACCCCGACTTTCCCGAGATCAACGGGGGTGTCGATGCGGGCGGCCGGGGCCCGGAGAGTTCCACCACGCCAGCGGACACGACCTGAAAGGCCGAGCCCGCCATCAGAGGCAGCATCGGGGAGGCGACCATGCTCCGGGTTGTGGCGCCGCCTACGTGGCTCTGGCGCATACTCGCGGCGCTGAGCAATCGCAGCGGACGCCAGGCCGGAAAGGACAGCGCTCTGGCATCGCAGAGTCGGCCTTCCGCGCTGATCGGACTGTTCGGCTGCCGCGTCTCGCGAGTGAGTCCGGCAGATGGCGGCGCCCGCCGGGTCATGTCAAAGGAGGCCTTCGGGCGCCCTACGTCAGACCACCTGCAGCGGGTCCACCCGGACCTGGGCCAGGTGCTCTTCCCGACGCATACTGCGGGCGGCCGCCGCGGCCTTGAGCGCCTTCGTCAGCGCATAGGCGTCGGCGTGCGGAACCCGCAGCAGGGCGCGCTCCGGCGTCTCCTCAGGCTTCGGCCCCGGACCGCCCGCCTCCACCGGCACCGGCCCCAGGACCTCCGCCGACTCCGGCAGCGCCAGCCCGTCCAGCAGCTCGCGCACCTTAGCGGGCGCGCCCGTCACCGACGCCATCGTCACCGCCGGCGGGAACCCCAGCTCGCGGCGCTCCTCCAGCTCCCGCTCGGCCAGACCGGAGGGGTCCCAGCGCACCAGCGCCTGCACCGCCGGCGCCGACGCGTCGGCCATCACCACCACGCGCCCGCCCTCCTCGGCGGAGCGGACCAGAGCCGACGCCGTCAACCAGCGCCGCGCCGCCTCCTCCGACGCGCGCAGGTCGGCGCGGCCCAGCATCGCCCAGCCGTCCAGCAGCAGCGCGGCGGCGTACCCGCCCTCGGCCACCGGCTCGGCGCCGGGCGTGGCCACCACCAGCGCCGGGCGCTCCGGAACCGAGGTCAGCACCTCGTCCCGGCCCGACGTGCGCACGGGGAGCGAGGGGAAGGCGCGCCCCAGCTCCTCGGCGGTCCGGCGGTCGCCCACCACCGAGGCCCGCACGCGCGCGTGCCCGCACTCCTCGCACTGCCAGTCGCCCGCGATCCGCCCGCACCACCGGCAGTAGGGGGCGGCGTGCGCGCTGCGCAGCGCCAGCGGCCCCTGGCAGGAGCCGCACCGCGCGTGGGCGCGGCACCGGTTGCAGGCCAGGGAGGCGAGGTAGCCGCGCCGGGGGACCTGCACCAGGACCGGACCGTGCGCGGCCGCCTCCCGGGCGACGCGCATCGCCAGGTGGGGCAGGCGGGCGGCGCGGGCCGCCTCGTCGCGGCTCAGCTCGAAGTCGTCGCCGGAGGCCCGGACGGCGGGGGCGCGGCGGCGCACCGTCTCCCGGTCGGCGGTCAGGGGGTGGGCCCACCCCGACTCCACCAGGCGGGCGCCCTCCGCGGTTCGGGTGAAGCCCCCGATGAGCGCGGCGGCCCCGGCACGGTGGGCGCGCAGGGTGAGCACGGTGCGGGCGTGCGGGTAGGGCGCGTGCGGGTCGGCGTGCACGTCGTCGCCGTCGTCCCACAGGACCACCAGGCCCAGGTCGTGGACGGGGGCGAACATGGCGGCGCGGGTGCCGACGACGGCGGACGCCTCCCCGTGCAGGACGGCGAGCCAGCGTCGGTAGCGCTCGGCCGGGCCGAGTTCGGCGGTGAGGGCGACGTGCCGCCCCGGGCCCAGGCGCTCGGTGAGCGCGGCGTCCAGGACGGCCACGTCCCGCTTGTCGGGGACGACCACCACGGCGCCGCGCCCGGCGTCGACGGTGGTGCGGACCGCGATGGCGATGGCGTCGTCCCACCCGGGGTCGGGGAGGGCCGACCAGACGGCCCGGGGGGCGCGCCCGTCGCGCAGCGCGGCGAGGAAGGAGGGGCCGGCCGGGTAGTCGGCCCAGGGGCCGGGGTCGGCGGCGGGGCCGTCCGGCGAAGCCGGGGCCTCCGCAGGGGAGGAGGCGGAGGGAGAGGCGTGTCCGGCCTCCGTGGCAGGGAGGCCGGAGCCGGGACCGTCGGTGTGGTCGCCGGGTTCGGCCTCGGTGTCGGGCTCGGGGGAGAACTCGGCGGCGGGCGCGCTCGCAGGTTCCACGGACTCCGCCACGGGGTCGGCGGTGTCCGCCGCGACGCCCGAGGCAGGACCGTCCTCGCCGCCGGGCGGCCCATCGGCGGCCGCCTCCGCCTCGGTGGGCTCGGAGCGCCCGTCCTCGGCGGGCAAGGCGTCGGTACCCACCGCCTGCTCGGTGGCGGAACCCTCATGGGAAGCGGAAGCGCTCACGGGCTCGTCCGCGGCCTCCTCAGCCTCCTCCCGGGGGCGCTTCTCCTTCTCCACCCGGGCGTGTCGCGGCGGCACGGCGAGGCGCAGCACGTCGCTGAAGGTCCCCGCGTAGCGGTCGGCGACGGCGCGGGCCAGGCCGCGGATCTCCGGCGTGAGCACGGGTTCGGGGGAGACCACCGCCGACAGGTAGGCCAGGCGCCCGGTGAACTCGGACTCGGCCACGCGCTCGATGAGGAACCCGCTCAGCACCTGGCCGTGGAAGGGGACGCGCACGCGGCAGCCGGGCACGGCGTCGTCGGCCATCTCCGCGGGGACCTGGTAGTCGAAGAGGCGGTCGAGGTGGGGCAGGGGCGTGTCCACCGCCACCCGGGCGATCGGCAGGTCGTCCGCGGGGGTGCGCTTCTTGGGCCCCTTCTTCGTCTTGGACGCGGCCGTGGAGCCCGACTTCGCAGCGGTCGTCGCGGTCTTCGGCGCGGCCGGTCCGCCCGTCGCGTCGGCGGCCGACTCGGCTTGGGGCACGTCGAAGAGGAGCCCCTCCCCGGGCTCGGTCTGCGGATCCATCGTGACCAGGTTTACCAGAGCCCTGTGACGCTCCCGCGGTGGTAGACAAGAGGCCACGGAGCTGTCCCGGGCGCGAGGGGAAGTAGGGAGCCGATGAAACTGGTCTTCGCCGGAACACCGGAGGTGGCGGTGCCGTCGCTCAAGGCACTGCTGGACTCCCGGCACGAGGTGGCGGCTGTCGTCACCCGGCCGGACGCGGTGGCGGGCCGGGGGCGCAAGGTCACCCCGAGCCCGGTGGCGCGAGTGGCCGAGGAGGCGGGGCTGGAGGTGCTCAAGCCCGCCAAGGCCGACGACCCGGAGTTCCTGGACCGGCTGAGGGAGATCGGTCCCGACTGCTGCCCGGTGGTGGCCTACGGCGCGATTCTCCGGCAGGAGGCGCTGGACGTGCCCCGGCACGGGTGGGTGAACCTGCACTTCTCCCTGCTGCCGGCGTGGCGGGGGGCGGCGCCGGTGCAGCACGCGGTGCTGCACGGGGACGACGTGACGGGGGCGACGACCTTCGAGATCGAGCCCGACCTGGACTCGGGGCCGGTGTACGGGATGCTGACCGAGCCGATCGGGCCGGGGGACACCAGCGGCGAGCTGCTGTCCCGGCTGGCGGAGGCCGGGTCGGGGCTGATGGTGCGGACCCTGGACGGCATCGAGGACGGGACCCTGGAGGCGCGGCCGCAGAGCGCGGACGGGGTCTCGATCGCGCCGAAGCTGAACCCGGAGGACGCCGAGGTCGAATTCACGGCACCGGCGATGCGGGTCGACCGCCTGGTCCGGGCGTGCACACCGGCGCCGGGGGCGTGGACGACGTTCCGGGGGGCGCGGCTGAAGCTGGGGCCGGTGTCCCCGGTGACGGACCTGAAGGCGGGCCACGAGCTGGCGCCGGGCGAGCTGGCGGTGGAGAAGAAGCAGGTCCTCGTGGGCACGGCGACGCACCCGGTCCGGCTGGGCGAGGTGCAGCCCCAGGGCAAGAAGATGATGAACGCCGTGGACTGGGCCAGGGGAGTCCGCCCAGAGGAGGGCGAGCGCCTGGGCCAGTGAGGCAGTGTCGGCTGGTGAGAAGCGATGAGGACGGAAACGGTCCGCTTACATCGTCTCAGCGATCACGCTACGGTAACGACGCCATGGCGGTGCAGGTCAAGAAGTGTGAGCTCCGCGCAAGCGGAGATGGACCGACGCGGGTGGAGGGCACGTCGGCCTCCATCAGGTGAGCTCCGCGCAAGCGGAGATGGACCGTGCTCGCCCCAGGTGTCCCAGATCAGGGTGAGGTGAGCTCTGCGCATGTGGAGATGTTGGCCCCATTGGCCCTTGTCTGCCGTGACCCCACCGCCCCGGGGCGCGTGTGGGGCGGTCATGGGTTCGGTCACCGGGAGTATCCTCGGGGAGGCCCATGAGGCCCCCTATCGACTATGAACCCCGGCGTGAGGCTGATCCCGACGTGACCGACCGTTCCCGTTCCCCGTACCGTTCCGGACGACGCGGCCCCGGGGCGGGCGGCCCAGGAGGCAAAGGCAACAAGGGCGGCAAGGGCACGCCCCCTTCCCCCTCGCCCGGGACGGCGGTCCGGCGGGTCGCCTATGACGTCCTGCGCGCCGTCCAGGATCGCGACGCCTACGCCAACCTCCTCCTCCCCGCCAAGCTCCGCGACCGCGGCCTCACCGGTCGGGACGCCGCCCTCGCCACCGAGCTCACCTACGGCACCCTCCGCCGCCAGGGCACCTACGACGCCGTCCTCGACGCCTGCATCGACCGCTCCCTCTCCTCCGTCGACGCCGAGGTCCTGCCGCTTCTGCGTCTCGGCGCCCACCAGCTGCTCGGCACCGGCATCCCCCCGCACGCCGCCGTCAGCGCCACCGTCAACGTCGCCCGCCGCACCATCGGCCAGCACCGCGCGCGCTTCGCCAACGCCGTTCTCCGCAAGGTCGGCGCCCGCGACCTCGACGCCTGGCTCGCCATCGTCGCCCCGGGCCCCGAAGACCCCGCCGGTCGCCTGGCCGTCGTCCACAGTCACCCGCGCTGGGTCGTCGAGGCCCTCGCCCGCGCCCTCGGTGAGGACCCCGCCGGGGACCTCGCCGAGACCGAGCGCCTCCTCGCCGCGCACAACGAGCGCCCCGAGGTGACGCTGCTCGCCAAGCCGGGCCGTGCCTCCATCGCCGACCTGGTGAACGCCGGAGCCCGCGAGGCCCGCTACTCGCCCTACGCCGCCTACCTCTCCGAAGGCGACCCCGCCCAGCTGACCGAGGTGCGCCAGCGCCGCGTCGCCGTCCAGGACGAGGCCAGCCAGCTCGTCGGCCTCGCCCTGACCCGCGTCTCGGTCGACGGCTCCGACGCCCGCTGGCTGGACGCCTGCGCCGGGCCCGGTGGCAAGGCCGCCCTGCTCGCCGGACTCGCCGGCCAGCGTGAGGCCCGCCTGCTGGCCGCCGAGGTGCAGCCTGCACGGGCGGGCCTGGTCGCCTCGGCGGTGCACCGCTCGGTGCGCGACTCCGCCCGCGTGGTCGTCGCCGACTCCACCCGGCCGGCATGGAAGGACGGGGCCTTCGACCGGGTCCTGGTCGACGCGCCCTGCACCGGCCTGGGCGCGCTGCGCCGCCGTCCCGAAGCGCGCTGGCGCCGGACACCCGAGTCCGCCAAGGAACTGGCTCCGACCCAGGAGGCCCTGCTCCAGCGCGCGCTGGAGGCCACCCGTCCCGGCGGCGTGGTCGCCTATGTGACCTGTTCCCCGCACCTCCCTGAGACGGAGGGGGTCGTGGAGGGTGTCGTCACCGGTCGCTCCGACGCCGAGGTGATCCGCGCGGCCGATTTCCTGCAGGAGGTCCCCGACATCGCGGCGGGTAAGGACGGCAAGTACGTGCAGTTCTGGCCCCACCGCCACGGCACGGACGCCATGTTCCTGGCCCTGATCCGGAAGAGCGCCTGAGGCGTCCCCCACCGCCTATCGGTCAGGCCGGCCGCGCACAAGGCGTGGTCGGCCGAGGGGCCCGTAAGCCGTCCTGCGCGGTCCGGCCTGAAAGGCTCTTCGCGGATCGAGACCGGTGAAATCACTGTGAGTCCTGGGGGTGGGTGGGCAGCGCCCAGAGGGGCGGCCCTCGCCTCCCCTCTCCCGGCGCTCCCCGTGGGGCTGATCAGGGACGGCCGCCGTCCCCATTAGGATCGGCAGCGTGGCAATCCAGATCTCTCCCAGCATCCTTTCCGCCGACTTCGCGCACCTCGCCGATGAGGCGGCCGCCGTCGAGAACGCCGCCGACTGGCTGCACGTCGACGTCATGGACAACCACTTCGTGCCCAACCTGACCTTGGGCCTTCCGGTGGTGGAGTCCCTGCTCAAGTCGGCGAAGCTGCCGCTGGACTGCCACCTGATGATCGAGGATCCGGACCGTTGGGCGCCCGCCTTCGCGGAGGCCGGCGCGGGCAGCGTCACCATTCACGCCGAGGCCGCCAAGGCCCCGGTCCGGACCCTGCGCGCGATCCGCTCGGCCGGGGCCCGCGCCTCGCTCGCCCTTAACCCGGCCACCGCGCTCGACCCCTATGCCGACCTCCTGCCCGAGGTCGACATGCTGCTGCTGATGACCGTCGAGCCCGGATTCGGCGGCCAGAAGTTCATCGACATGGTGCTCCCCAAGATCCGCAAGGCGCGTGAGCTCGTCGGCGGGCACGACGCGCAGGTGTGGGTGCAGGTCGACGGCGGCGTCGCCGGGGACACCATCGAGCGCGCCGCCGAGGCCGGGGCCGACGTCTTCGTCGCCGGCTCGGCGGTCTACGGCGCCGAGGATCCCGCCTCCGCTGTCGAGGCTCTGCGGGCCAAGGCCGAGAAGGCGGCGGCAGGCGCGTACTGAGCACCGGCGGGACCCTGCTCCGAGCGGAGGGCGGCGCGGTTCCGGATCTCCCTCGGCCGCCCGCCACCGGACACTTGGGGACCGACCCGACCGCCGTTAGGATCACGCGGTAACCGAACGTCGGCCCCGCATGCCACCGCCCTCCGAAGGCCGGTGCGCGGCGCCCCGCCCCCCACCGGGCGGCGCCGGGGCGGTGCCGGCGTGCGGCCGGCGGACCCGCGGCACCGTGTCGCGGGTCCGGGGACGGGTAGGGGATCGGGTCCGCGACCCGAGCAGGCGCGCTCTGAGCCACGTCCGGTGGCAGTGCAGGAACCGTGAGGAGCGGGGTGCGCATGGACGCGATATGGGGCGCCGAGAGCGGTGCCGTCGAATGGGTGCAGGGCTGGGGCTCCTGGCTGGAGCCGATCATGCTGGTCATCACCCAGCTGGGCTCGAAGGCGCTGTTCGTGGCGGTTCTTCCGCTCGTCTTCTGGAGCGTGCACGCCGGGCTGGGCGCCCGCCTGACCGTGGTGCTGCTCGGCTCGGCCACGGTCAACGGGGTCCTGAAGCCGGCCGCGCACGGCCCCCGCCCCTACTGGTACGACACCGGTGTGCGCCCCCTGTCGACCGAGTCGTCCTTCGGCGCCCCCTCCGGGCACGCCCAGACCGCGGTGACCCTGTGGGGCTACCTCGCCGCGCTCGCCGCCCGCCCCCGGGTGTGGGCGGCGGCCCTGGTGCTGATCGGCCTCATCTGCCTGTCCCGGGTCTACCTGGGCGTGCACTTCTTCACCGACCTCCTGGGCGGCCTGGCCGTCGGGGCCCTGCTCCTGTGGCTGGTGCTGCGCTACGAGCGCCGCGCGGTGGCCTGGTGGCGGTCGCGCCCCCTCGTCGCGCAGATGGGGTTGGCCGTGGGCCTGTCGGCGGTCGGCCCGCTGCTGGTGGTGCTCCTCAACGCCACGCTGTGGAGCGGCTGGACGGTTCCGGAGGTGTGGATCGGGCCGGTCCCGCCCGACCCGGACGCCGGCGCGGTGGCCGACGCGGCCTCGGTCAGCGGCGCGCTGCTGGGCGTGCTGGTCGGGTTCACGCTGCTCGACCGGCGGGGGTGGTACAGCGCCGACGGCTCGCTGATCACCCGCGCCTCCCGCTACGTCACGGGCATCACCGGTGTGGTGCTGATCTTCGTCGTGGTGAACCTGGCCTTCCCGGCGTCGGCCTCGGCCGCCGCCGAGTACACGGCCTTCCTGGCGGCCACCCTGTGGGCGTCGCTCGGGGCGCCGGAGCTGTTCATTCGCATGCGCATGGCCGACCGCGACCCCGCCGCCGAGGAGGAGCCGGCCGTCTTGGGGGAGGGGTAGCGCTGGACGGCGGGACCGGGCGGGGGTCCGCCTGCGCCGCCCGCCCGGTGCCGCTTGCGGGCGGTCGTCCGGCAGGGGCGGCGGCACGTCCGGGAGGGCACCCCGAGAGGACGCACAGGAAGTGGTGTATATCACTTGAAAGGGGGGCGGGTGCCTGCCGCAGGGCTGTGACGGGTTCGGTGCGGCTCCGGGGAATGCCTCCGTCGGGACCCGTGTCCTCGCAGGTGGAAGGCCTGCCACGTCGGCTCTCCCGCCTCGGGGGCCTCTCCCCGTGTCCCGCCGTCCGACGCCCCGTCCTCGCGCCCCCTCCGGCGTCCGCGACATGACCGATCCCCGCCCCCGCCGCGTGCCGGGAATGGAAGCGCGTGGCAGACTTGTTGACCGAGACGTTCAAAACGCGTGCTCCGGGGTCGGTGAAAATCCGAACCGGCGGTGATAGTCCGCGACCCGGCCGAAGCCATCGGCCGGTGGAACCGGTGAAATTCCGGTACCGACGGTGAAAGTCCGGATGGGAGGCGTACGCGTGGGACCGGTGCGACCGTTCGGCCCGTAGAGGGCCGGAGGGCGGCGGCCGGGCCCTGGTCGGCGGACCCGAGGGTCCGCGCCGTGAACCCCGGAGCCTGGACCAGGCGAAGGGGAAGGCCCGACGTTGTTCACCGGAATCGTGGAGGAACTGGGCGAGGTCACCGAGATCACGCCGTTCTCCGACAGCCAGGGGGAGTCCGCCCGCATCGCGCTGCGCGGCCCCCTCACCACCTCCGACGCGGCCCACGGCGACTCGATCGCCGTCAACGGGGTCTGCCTCACCGTCACCGGAGCCGACGACGGCGTGTTCACCGCCGACGTGATGAAGGAGACGCTGGACCGCTCCTCCCTCGGCGCCCTGCGCCCCGGCTCGCCGGTCAACCTGGAGCGCGCCGCGAAGGTCTCCGACCGCCTCGGCGGCCACATCGTGCAGGGCCACGTCGACGGCACCGCCGAACTCCTGGAGCGCACCCCCGCCGCCCGGTGGGAGACCCTGCGGTTCAGCCTGCCCGAGCACCTCGCCCGCTATGTGGTGGAGAAGGGCTCCATCGCCGTCGACGGCGTCAGCCTCACCGTGGCCTCGGTCGAGCCCGGGTCCTTCACGGTCTCCCTCATCCCGACCACCCTCGAACTGACCACCCTGGGCAGCAAGGGGAAGGGCGACCCGGTCAACCTGGAGGTCGACGTGGTCGCCAAGTACGTCGAGCGCCTCACCCAGGCGGTGCGCACCGGGGAGGCCTCCTGATGGGCGCCGAGCAGAGCGGCGTGTGGTGGCTCGACTGGGCCTACGCCGGCTTCACCCTCTTCGGCGAGCACGTGCGCTGGGCCGACCTGGTCGGCAACCTCGCCGCGCTGGCGACCGTCGCGCTGGCGGTCCGGCGGTCCATGTGGACCTGGCCCGTGCAGCTGACCGGCGCGGTGCTGCTGTTCGCCGTGTCCGTCGACGCCCACCTCACCGGCAACGCCCTCAAGCAGGTCATGTTCGTCGGCCTGGTCCTCTACGGCTGGACCCGGTGGGCCCGGGCCACCAGGGGCGGCGCGGAGCTGCGCGTGCGCCCGGCCACCGGGCACGAGCGCGGCGTCCTGCTGGGCCTGCTCGTGGGCGGCACCGTCGCCGTGGCGCTGCTGTTCGAGGCGACCGGGCTGTCCTGGGCGCCGTGGCCGGACGCGTTCATCTTCGTCGGCAGCGCCGTGGCCACCTTCGGGCAGAGCCGCGCCCTGATCGACTTCTGGTTCGTGTGGATCGCCGTGGACCTGGTGGGGGTCCCGCTGGCCCTGATGTCGGGGCTGTGGGTGACCGGCGCCGTCTACATCGTCTTCTTCGTCCTGGCGGCGGTCGGGATCCGCGACTGGATGCGCCGCCACCGCGCCGCGGAGGCGGCCGAGGCCGCGGAGCGGGCCCAGGGGGCGGTCGCATGACGCCGCCCGCCGCCACTGCCGCCGCCACCGCCCGCACCGCGGCCGGAACGGCGCCCGGCACCGCACCGGAGCCGTCCGCCCCCGACCCCTCCGCGCCCGCCGCCACCGCCACCGCCCCGTCCACCGCACACCGGCGCATCCCAGCCGCCGCCCGGGAGGAGTCCGCCCCGATGACCGCAGTCCAGGAGAGCCACGCCCCGACCGAGGACGCCCCCGTCCGCCTCGACACCATCGCCGAGGCGGTCGCCGACATCGCCGCCGGGCGCCCGGTCATCGTCGTGGACGACGAGGACCGGGAGAACGAGGGCGACATCATCTTCGCCGCCGAGGCCGCCACCCCCGAGCTGCTGGCGTTCACCATCCGCCACACCTCCGGCGTGGTGTGCGTGCCCATGCTCGGCGAGGACCTCGACCGCCTCGACCTGCCGCTGATGACCTCCTCCAACGAGGAGGGCATGCGCACCGCCTACACGGTGACCGTCGACGCGCGCTCCGGGGTGACCACCGGGATCAGCGCCGCCGACCGGGCCCGCACCATCGGCCTGCTCGCCTCCGCGTCCTCCACCGCCGGCGACTTCGTGCGCCCCGGCCACCTGCTGCCGCTGCGCTACCGCCCCGGCGGGGTGCTGGCGCGCCGCGGGCACACCGAGGCCTCGGTCGACCTGGCCCGCCTGGCGGGGATGCGCCCCGCCGGGGTGCTGGCCGAGGTCGTCAACGACGACGGCACGATGGCGCGGCTGCCGCGGCTGCGCGCCTTCGCCGACGAGCACGGCCTCAAGCTGGTCTCCATCGAGCAGCTGGTGGAGCACCTGGAGGCCGCCGAGGGCGCGGTCCGCACGGTCGACGCCCCGCACACCGACCGCGCCGCGGCCGTGGAGCGCGAGGTGGAGACCCGGGTGCCCAACCGGCACGGGGACTGGCGGGCCGTGGGGTACCGGGCGCTCGGCGACGGCGCCGAGCACGTCGCGCTGGTCCTGGGCGACCTCGGCGACGGCGAGGACGTGATGGCCCGCGTGCACTCCGAGTGCCTGACCGGGGACGCCTTCGGCTCGCACCGCTGCGACTGCGGCGAGCAGCTGGAGGCCGCCATGGAGGCGATCGCGAAGGAGGGCCGCGGGGTCGTGGTCTACCTGCGCGGGCACGAGGGGCGCGGCATCGGCCTGCTGTCGAAGCTGCGCGCCTACCGGCTCCAGGACGAGGGCGCGGACACCGTCGACGCCAACCTGGAGCTGGGCCTGCCGGCCGACGCGCGCGACTTCGGTCCCGCGGCCGGGATCCTGGCCGACCTGGGCGTGCGGTCGGTGCGGCTGCTGAGCAACAACCCGGACAAGGGGCCGGCGCTGCAGGCGCGGGGCATCGGGGTGCGCGAGCGCGTGCCCATGCCGGCCTCGGTCACCCCCGACAACCTGCGCTACCTGCGCACCAAGCGGGACCGGATGGGCCACGACCTGCCCGGTGTCGCCGCGGGGGAGTAGGAGACGGGTGGCGGGACCCGGAGGAAGGCGCCGGTAGGGCCGACCGCCCGGCCCCAGCGGCGTGGGTCCCGCCACCGCCCCGCGTGCGCCGTCCCGAGGCGCCGGGGGCTGAGCGCGGCAAGGCCGCCGGGGCCCGCCCGGCGGCGGTCCGCGGGCCCCGCACGGTTCCGGACATGCCCGGACCTTCGGCGGACTCCGCCCCGGCCGGGCCGGGGCGGAGTCCGGACCGAGGGGGGACCGGGGCGGGCGGACGGGGCCGGTGCGGCCCGCGACGACGACCGATGAACGACAAGGACACCAGGACACCATGAGCGGAACCGGACGCCCCGATGAGCGGACCCTCCAGGCCTCGGGCCTGACCGTCGGCATCGTCGCCACCCTGTGGAACGCCGAGTTCGTGGAGCCGATGCTGGAGCGGGCCGTGGCCGCCGTCGAGCGCGCCGGGGCCCAGGAGCCCACCGTGGTGCACGTCGCCGGGGCGGTCGAGCTGCCGGTCGTCGCCCAGGAGCTGGCGCGCGGCCACGACGCGGTGGTCGCGCTGGGGGCGGTGGTGCGCGGCTCCACGCCGCACTTCGACTACGTGTGCCAGTCGGTCACCCAGGGGTTGACCGAGGTCGCGCTGCGCGCGTCGACCCCGGTCGGGAACGGTGTGCTGACCTGTGATACGCAAGAGCAGGCGCGTGAGCGCAGCGGCCTGCCGGGCAGCGTCGAGGACAAGGGGCGCGAGGCGGCGGAGGCCGCCCTCGGCACCGCACTCGTCCTGCGCGGTCTGCGCGAGGATGCGGCCCGGGTGCACGGGCCGCAGGCGTGGTAGGAGACGAATGCGGGAGCGGGGGACGGGCGTCGCATGGACGTGAAATCGGGAGAGGCCGCTGTGGAAGGGACCGGTAGCGGCGGGAGCACCGGGCTCCCCCAGGTGTACCGGCCGCGCAACATCCGCGTGGTCGCCTACGGGCTGGCGGTCATCATCGTGGCGACGATGGTGGTGCTGGCCGTGATGCTGCCCCCGGACTGGCGGCTTCAGGACCGGGTCGGGCTGGTGATGATGGGGCTGGTCGGCGCGGGCGCGCTGCACCTGCTGGCGCGGCCGCGGCTGGTGGCCGCCGAGGACGGCGTGACCGTGGTGAACGGCATCCGCACGCACGTCCTGGAGTGGACCGAGATCATCGACATCGCCATGCGCGAGGGCGAGCCGTGGCCGTCGGTGGACCTGGCCGACGGGTCGACGCTGGCGGTCATGGGGATCCAGAGCAACGACGGCGATCTGGCCCTGCGCAACCTGGAGGCCTTCCGGACCCTCCTCCACGAACACGGCGAGGCCGACGAGCCGCCCAGGTAAGCCACCGCCCACCGTTCGGCCGCCGGGCTTATTGAAGCTGGGACCGTCGGCGACGGGGAGGCACCAGGTGCTCCGCTCGTGCCTGCTTGCCGGGCGGTGGGGCCGCTGGTGGTCCAGGTCAAGGGCGGCGACGGATGGGCAGGTGCCCCGCTCACGGCTGCTTGTCGGGCGGCGGGCGGTCGCCGGTCAGGGGACGGCGACAACGGAGCAGCGAGTACCCCACTTACGGCTGCCTGCCGGCCATCGGGTCACTGTCGGTCCAGGCCAGAGGCAGCGGCGACGGAGCAGCAGGTACCCCGCTCACGGCCGCTCGCCGGGTGGCGGGTCCGCGCCGGCCTGGGTGGGAGGGCGGCGACGACGGGACCGGGCGGTTCCCCGCTCCTGCTGGTCGCCCGCCGGGCCCCTCGCGGTCCAGGCCGCAGGCGGCGACGGATCGGCAGGTGCCCCGCTCACGCCTGCTTGCCGGGCGGCGGGTCTGCGCCGGTCAGGGCGGGAGGGCGGCGACGGAGCAGCTGGTACCCCACTCGCGCCTGCTTGCCGAGCGCCGGGCCGACGCGGATCCGGGCGGGAGGGCCGTGTCCACCCGGGGCAGAAGGTCGTGTCCGCTGGCGTGGTGGAACCCTCCGGGCCCCGGCCGCCCCCCCCGGGGCACTGCCTGCCGCCCGCACCGACACCCCCGTTGATCTCGGGCAAGTCGGGGTAATACCGGCGAGTATTACCCCGACTTGCCCGAGATCAACGCCAAAGAGGGGGCGCACCGGGGGCGGGGGCCCCGATCGCGCTGCAGCGGTCGCACCGCTCACAAGGACGCGGCCGACAGTTCCACCGCTCAAGCGCACACGAGCGGGCAGAAGAGCCGTGGCGGCCGCCGCCCCCCTCTCTTTCCCGGCGGGCGCCGCCGGCCGGGTCCGCCGAGCCCCGGCGCCACCCCGACCAGGGGCAACACGAAGCGTCACCGCCCCGGGGCGGGCGGATCCGCCCCCGCCGACGCCCGTGCGGGGCCGCGGGGCGCGGGCCCGACGGCCGCCACGAGCACCAGCGGCCCGCCCACCCCCGACCGGCGGGGCCCGGCGCCCGGCAAGCGGGCGCGAGCGGGGCACCAGCTGCTCCGTCGCCGCCGCTTCCTGGTCCCGGAGCGACCTGGCGGCCGACAAGCAGGGCCGGGGAACCGCCCGGCTCCCTCGTCGCCGCCCTCCACCCCCGACCGGCGCGGACCCGCCACCCGGCAAGCAGCCGCGAGCGGGGGACCGGCCGCCCCGTCACCGCCTTCCGTGCGGCTCTGCACTGGTCCCGGGCGGTCCTGCCGACGAGGTATTGACGTTAGTGACTAACGCGTTAGTATCTAACCATGAGCAGTCGGGCGAACCGGGACCGAGGGGTGCGCACGCGGGGAGCCCTGCGGGCGGCGGCCTATCGGATGTTCCTGGAACAGGGCTACGACAAGACCACCGTCGCGCAGATCGCCGCCGAGGCGGGCGTCTCGCACATGACGTTCTTCCGGCACTTCCCGACCAAGGAGGACGTCGTCCTGCGGGACGAGTACGACCCGATGCTGGAGCGGCTCGTGCGGGAGCGCCCCGCCGGTGAACCCCCCGTCGTCCGGATCAGGAACGCCCTCATGAGCGCCCTGCCCGACGTGTACGAACGGGAAAGGGAACAGCTGCTCCTCCGCACCCGGCTGATCCTGGACACGCCCGCGCTCCGGCACCGGATGGGCGACAGCATTCGGAGCTCGCAGGAGGCCTTCGAGCGGGGCCTGGCCCCCGGCGCCGAACCCCCGCCGCTGCCCGTCCGGGCCCTTGCCGCGGCCTGCACCGCCGCCCTCGCCGCCGCCGTGACCGCGTGGGCGGAGTCCGACGGCGCCGCCGACCTGCCCGCCCTCGTCGACGAGGCCCTCGGGGCCCTGGCCGGTGCGTCCACCGGGGAAGGGAGCGCGCCATGGGCGACGACGCCGTCCGGGTCGACGGGCTGACCGTGCGCTACCGCGGCGCCTCGGCGGACGCCGTCTCCGGCATAACCTTCGCGGTCTCGGCCGGGGAGGTGTTCGGGTTCCTCGGCCCCTCCGGTGCGGGCAAGTCCACCGTCCAGAACGTGCTGACCCGCCTGCTGCGCCGCTACCGGGGGAGCGTGCGCGTCCTCGGCCGCCCGCTGCCGGACTGGGGGCGCGACTACCACGAGCGGATCGGCGTGGGCTTCGAGCTGCCCGCCGCGTTCGGCCGGATGACGGCCCGTGAGAACCTGGACGTGTTCGCCTCCTTCTACGGCGTTCCCACCGCCGACCCCGGGCGGCTCCTCGCCCGGCTCGGCCTGGCCGACGCCGCGGACCGGCGGGTCGGCACCTTCTCCAAGGGCATGCGGATGCGGCTGAACCTGGCCCGCGCCCTGGTCAACCGCCCCTCGCTCCTCTTCCTGGACGAGCCCACCTCCGGTCAGGACCCCGTCCGCGCCGGGGCCATGCGCGAGGTGATCCGCTCCGAGGCCGAGCGCGGCGCCGCCGTCTTCCTGACCACCCACGACATGCGCACCGCCGACGAGCTGTGCGACCGGGTCGCCTTCGTCGCCGGCGGCCGGATCGTCGCGGTGGACACCCCGCAGGGGTTCAAGCGCCGGCACGGAAGGCCCGGGCTGGTCGCCGAGTACGACGGCGAGGACGGCCGCCCCCGCCGCAGGGTGTTCTCCGCCTCGGGCGCGGACGCCGGGGAACTGGCGGCCCTGGTGCGGTCCGGTCGGCTGACCGCCCTGCACAGTCGCGAAGCCGCCCTGGACGAGGTCTTCGCCGAGGTCACCGAGGTCCGGCTGTGACCGCCCGGGCCGTGCCCGCGGCGCCGGGGAACGGCGGAGGGCCCACCGGGCGCCGCCTCCGCGCCGCGGTGCGGGTGGAGGCCGCGGTCGCGTGGCGGTACGGCGTCGTCGGCCTGGCGGCGGCGCTCGCGGTCCTGTGGTCCCTCACCCTTGCGGCGCTGCCCGCCCCGGGGGCGCAGCGCCTGCTCCCGCTGCTGCTCTTCGTGGACACGGCCGGGTTCGGCGCCCTGATCGCGGTGGGACGGGCGCTGTTCGAACGCGTCGAGCGGGTCGACGCCGCACGGGGCACGACGCCCCTGCGGCCCTGGGAACCGGTCGTCGCGCGCGTCTCGGTCCTGACCGTGCTGGCCGCGGCGATCGCCGTCCCCCTCGCCCTGGCCTCGGGGGTACCGCTCGGCCCCGGCGCGGTCGCGGCGACCACGGGGGGCGTCGTACTGACGTCGGTGCTCCTGGTCGCCGCCTGCCTGGCCCTGGGCGGCGGGGCGGCCACGCTCCCCGGCGCGTTCCTGCGCCTGGTCCCCGGGGTCGCGCTGTTGATCACGGTGCCGGTCCTGCACCTGACCGGCGCCGTGCACACTCCGCTGACCTTCCTGGTCCCCACCACGGCGGGCGCAGAGCTGATCCGGCTGGGCACGTCCGTCGGCGTGTCCGGCGCGCCGCCGGTCATGCCGGTGCCGCCGGTCCCGGCCGTGGTCGCGGCGGTGGCGTGGGGAACGGCGGGGGCGGTCGCGGCCTGTGCGTGGGCCGCGCGGGCCACGGCGCCTTCGGCCGATACGTCCGGGCGCCCATCGGCGCCCCCTCGTGGCTCCGGTGCGGGGGCCGGCTCGGCTCCCGGTACGAGGCGCGCCGCTGCCTCCGGCTCCGCGGCGGCGGGCACGGGGGCGCGGCCGCGCGGACGCCGGCCCCTGCTCATGTTCCTGCGCTTCGACCTGCTGCCGGGGCGGCGCGACGCGCTGATCCTGGTCGGCCTGGCCGCCCCGGTCCTGCTGTCGCTGGTCCTGCGCGCCGGCTACCCGCCGATGGCCGCCCTGGTGCAGAGCGCCTACGGGTTCGACCCCGCCTCCGCGGCGCCCCCGGTGTTCGCCGCCCTGATCCTGCTGCACGTCCCCGTCATCACGGGCTCGGTGGTCGCCCTACGGTTCATGGAGGAGGCCGACGACGGCGCCCTGCTGATCCTGCGGGCCTCCCCGCTGCCGCTGCGCGGGTACATCGCCTACCGGTCGGGGCTGGCGGGACTGCTGGCGCTGATCGGCCTGGCGGCCGCGGTGCCCCTCTCCGGGCTCGCTCCCCCCGCATCGGCGGGGCTGGCGGCCGCGGTCCTCCTCGCGGCCGCGGCCGGGCCGCTCATGGTGCTGGCCATCACGGCGACGGCGTCGAACACGGTGGAGGCGCTGGTGGCGGTGAAGGCCCTGGCCGCGGTGTCGGTGCTGCTGCCCGTCCTAGCCTGGACCCTGCCGGATCCGGCGGTGTGGATGCTCCTGGCGGCCCCGCCCGCCTGGGCGCTGACCGTGCTGCCCGGATTCCCCGGCACCGGCCTTCCGCCCGCCGCCGTCCTGGCGTGCGGAGTGCTGTGGACCCTCGTCCTGTGCGTCGTCGCCGCCCGCCGGACCGAGGCGCGGCTGGAGTCGTGAACGGGCGCCGCACATGTCCCCCGGCCGCCGGGTGTACCTGCAGGAAAACGGCGGTTCCGGAGGACCGGTTCCACCGCACCGCTTGCACGGCGGTTACAGGCCCTGCTCCCTGCACGGCTGCCGACAGACCGCTCATGGGGGCCTACAGGCCCATCTGTCCGCTTTCCCCGCCGGTCTGCTCCTGAAACGGCCTGCCCTCCGCTCCCAGGGGCGCCCCGTGAACGGAAAACCGTTTGAACCAAGTGGTGTGCGTGGGGCGTCATAGGAAACATGGAGACCCTCACTTTGAGCATGCGGGTGACCCGGACCGCGCGTGCCGGCGCCGACCGCGTCTCCGTGCTGTTCTGGGTCCTCGTCACCCTCCTCGCCCTCGCATCGACCCTGGCCGGCTGATCCGGACCTCGTGGCGGACCGGTTCGGGACCGGACTCCCCGAAGGGCCGGCCCCGGGCCCTTCCCCGACCCCCGCACGATCGTCGACACCGACGCCCCCGCCAGGACCGCACCGACCGCCGCCCATGTGCGCGCGTACGACCGGGAGTCTTCACCGCCCAGGAAATTTGGAGGATCATGACCTCTCACGCTGTGGGACAGGGCACATAGCCTTGTCCCAGGAAACGGGACATCGGGACTCCCAGAGGAGGGGCATGGGGGCAACCGGCGCACCGGGCACCGGCCCGGACGACCCCGGGGCCCTGGCCGTGCTGCTGGACGGCCAGGGCTACTTGGCCGACGACGGCGCCGCCACCGCGTGCTTCCTCGCCCTGCGCATGCAGCGGCCGCTCTTCTTAGAGGGGGACGCGGGCGTCGGCAAGACCGAACTGGCCCGCGCCTTCTCCGGCGTCCTCGGCGCCCCGCTGATCCGCCTGCAGTGCCACGAGGGCATCGACGCCTCCCAGGCCCTCTACGACTGGGACCACCCCCGCCAGCTGCTCCACCTGCGCGCCGTCCAGGCCTCCGGCCAGGCCCCGGCGGCCGCCGAGGAGCTGGAGGCCGGCATGTACGACCGCCGCTACCTGCAGGCCCGCCCCCTGCTGCGAGCCCTGGAGGAGAGCGCTCCCGGCCGCCCCGCCGTGCTGCTCATCGACGAGATCGACCGCGCCGACGACGAGTTCGAGGCGTTCCTGCTGGAGTTCCTCTCCGAGTTCGCCATCTCCGTGCCCGAGCTGGGCACCGTCCGCGCCGCCGCGCCGCCCGCCGTCGTGCTCACCTCCAACCGCACCCGCGAGGTGCACGACGCCCTGAAGCGCCGGTGCCTCTACCACTGGATGCCTCACCCCTCCTTCGAGCGCGAGGCCGCCATCATCGCCCGGCGCCGCCCCGAGGCCGCCGACCGCCTGGTGCGCGCGGTGGCCGCGGCCGCCCAGCGCCTGCGCGACCCGGCTTCCTCCGGCATCGACCTGGTCAAACCGCCCGGGGTGGCCGAGACCATCGACTGGACCGCCGCCCTGACCGCGCTGGGCGCCACCGCGCTCGACGCGGACGCCGCCGCACGCACCCTCGGCGCGCTGGTCAAGCACCGCGACGACGTCGACGCCGTCCGCGAGCGCCTGTCCGCCCTGCTCAACGGCGCCGCGGCGGCCCCGGGCCCCGCGGCGCGGGCGCGGCCGTGACCGGGCAGGCGGGAGCGGCGGCGGACGGCCCGCGCCGCCCGGACGCGCTCCCGGAACCGCCCCCGACCCCGTTCCGGGACCCGCGCCCGGACGCGGTCCCGCACGCCGTGCTCACCCTCGTCCGGGCCCTGCGCGCGGCGGGGGTGCGCGCCGACACCACCCGCGCCCTCGCCTTCACCGACGCCCTCGCCGCGACGGAGGCCCCCGCACGCACCGACCGCCTCTACTGGGCCGGGCGCCTCACCCTCTGCTCGACCCGCACCGAGCTCGACCTCTACGACGCCTGCTTCACCGCCTGCTTCGGCGGCCTCCTCCCCGCCCCGCGCCCGCCCCTGCCGCTCCCCGCCCGCCGGCGCCGCGTCGCGCTGCTGACGCCGGAGGGCGGCGGGCCCGGCGGAGACGGCGGGCAGGCGGTGCACCGGCCCGCCGCCGCCAGCGGCGCCGAGGCGCTGCGCACCGCCGACCTCGGGCTGCTGTCGGAGGAGGAGCGCGCCGAAGCGGCCCGCCTGGTGTCGCTGATCGGCGCCGAGCGGCCGCGCCGCCCCTCCCGCCGCGCCGCGCCCGCCCGGCGCGGGCGCATCGACCCCCGCCGCACGCTCGCCGCCGCCGCGCGCACCGGCGGCGAACCCCTCCGGCTGTCCTACCGGGCCCGCACCCGGCGCCCCCGCAAGGTGGTGGCGCTGGTCGACGTCAGCGGCTCCATGGCGCCCTACGCCGAGCCGATGCTGCGCTTCGCCCACGTCCTGCTGCGCGGCCACCCCGCATCGACCGAGGTGTTCAGCGTCGGGACCCGGCTGACGCGCCTGACCCGCGAACTGTCCGCCCCCGACCCGGCGCGCGCCCTGCGGGCCGCGGGCGAGGCCGTCCCCGACTGGCAGGGCGGGACGCGCCTGGGCGAGGAGCTGCGCGCGTTCCTCGACCTCCACGGCCGCCGGGGCGCGGCCCGCGGCGCCGTCGTGCTCATCGCCTCCGACGGGTGGGAGCGCGGCGACGCCTCCCTGCTGGCGGAGCAGATGTCGCGCCTGGCCCGCCTGGCGCACCGCATCGTGTGGGCCAACCCGCACAAGGCCCAGCAGGGCTACCGCCCGCGGGCCGCCGGGATGGCGGCGGCGCTGCCGCACATCGACGACTTCGTCCCCGGGCACAGCCTGGAGGCGCTGGAACGACTGGCGTGCACCGTGGCACGCGGCCGCGCCGAAGAAGGAGGAGCACGTGCGTGACATCCGCTCGGCCGTCGCGGAGCTGTACTCCGCCGGCGAGACGTTCGCGCTGGCGACCGTGATCGACACCTACCGCAGCTCGCCGCGCGAGGCCGGGGCGGCCATGGCGGTCGGCCCCACCGGGGAGGTGGTCGGCAGCGTCTCCGGAGGGTGCGTGGAGGGCGCCGTCTACGAGCTGGCCCAGCAGGTGATGGCGACCGGCGAGCCGGTGCGCGAGACCTACGGGGTCAGCGACGACGACGCCTTCGCGGTCGGCCTGACCTGCGGAGGGACCCTGCACGTCCTGGTGGAGCCGGTGGACCGGGCCCGCTACCCGCAGCTGCCCGGGGTGATCGCGGAGGTGGACGCCCACCGGCCGGTCGCGGTGGCCACCGTGGTCGGCGGCCCGGGCCGCCTGGGGGCGCGCAGAGTGGTGCGGCCCGACGGCGCCGAGGGGTCGCTGGGCGGCGCCCGGCTCGACGCGGCGGCCGACGACGACGTGCGCGGGATGCTCGCCCAGGGAAGCACCGGGATGCTGCACTACGGAGCGGACGGCCAGCGGCGCGGCGACGAGCTGGAGGTGTTCGTGCAGAGCTTCGCCCCGGCGCCGCGGATGCTGGTGTTCGGCGCGATCGACTTCGCCGCCGCGGTCGCCGACATCGGCGCCTACCTGGGCTACCGGGTGACGGTGTGCGACGCGCGCCCGGTGTTCGCCACCGCCAAGCGCTTCCCGCGCGCCGACGAGGTGGTGGTGAAGTGGCCGCACGCCTACCTGACCGAGATCGCCGACGAGATCGACGAGCGCACCGCGATCTGCGTGCTCACCCACGACCCCAAGTTCGACGTGCCGGTGCTGGAGGCGGCCCTGGACACGCGGGCGGGCTATATCGGGGCGATGGGCAGCCGCCGCACCCACCAGGACCGGATGGCGCGGCTGCGCGAGGCGGGGGTGCCCGAGGAGCGCCTGGCCCGGCTGCACTCGCCGATCGGCCTGGACCTGGGGGCGCGCACCCCCGAGGAGACGGCGGTCTCGATCGCGGCCGAGCTGATCCAGACCCGGTGGGGCGGCACCGGGCGGCCGCTGAGCTCGACCAGCGGCCGGATCCACACCGAACCGCTGGCCCGGCAGGCCCAGGCGGCCGGTACCGGTCAGGCGGGGGCGTGAACCCCGCCCGCCGAGCGGGGCGAACCCGCCTGGCAAAGGCGGTTTCGGGCGTCCGGTCCGGACCGGACTCGGCGATCGGGGCACCCTGCGCCGATGGGCATGGCATCATCGCGGCATGACCACACGCGAGCACGGCGCCGTCCGCCTCCCGATCGCCGGCCTGTTGCTGGCTGCGGGGCGCGGCAGCAGGCTCGGGCGCCCCAAGGCCACCGTGGAGGTGGCCGGGGAGCGCTTGGCCGACCGGGGCGTCAGGGTGCTGCGCGAGGGCGGGTGCCTGCCGGTCTATGTGGTCCTGGGTGCGGAGACGATCGCGGTCGAGGGGGCCGCCGAGGTGAACAACCCCCGCTGGGAGAGCGGCATGGGCTCGTCCCTGCGGTCGGGGCTGGAGGCGCTGCCCGACGAGGTGGACGCGGTGGTGATCGCGCTCGCCGACCAGCCGCTGGTGACCTCGGCGGCGGTGGCGCGGCTGACCGCGGCCTACGCCGACGGCGCCCGCGCGGCGGCGGCCACCTACGCCGGCAACCCCCGCAACCCGGTCCTGCTGGGGCGCGAGCACTGGCAGACGGTGCACGCCCTGGCCGAGGGCGATGTGGGCGCGCGGCCCTTCCTGCGTGCCTACTCCCACCTGGTGACCACAGTGGCCTGCGACGACGTCGCGAGCCCCGACGACATCGACACCCCTGAGGACCTGGAGCGCATGCAGTCCCTGCTGACCCTGGGCGGCGACGGCCTGGCCGGAGCCCACTGACTCCGACGGATCGGCGCCCCGAAGAACGGAACCAGCCACCCGATTTCGACCGACCGAAAACCCCCGGCGTCGGCCCGCCCTCGGGGCGGGCCGACGCCGTGCTGTGCGGGCGTGCACGGCAGCCCCCTTGAGGCCGGAGCACGTCCGGTGGGCCCGCTCTTCCGCGCAGGCGGACGTGAGCGCGGAGGAGGAACGGCCCACGGCGGCGCGCCGCCGCCCTGCCCCGGAGGCGCGGCCGGGCAGAGCGCGACCGGACCGCGCTCCCGCGTGATTCCTCCGCGCTTCGTCCCGGGGACGGGTGGCCTCAGCCGCCCAGGAGGGTGTCCAAGGGGATCAGGATGCCCGCGCCCACGGTCAGGAGGCCTCCGGCGGTGATCAGGACGAGCATGGCCACCGACCCCGCCACCGCCAGGCGGTATGCGGCCAGTTGGGTGCGGGCCCTGCGCTTCTTCGAGGCGGCCGTCCTTCCCAGCACGAGCAGCGCCACCGCCAGCGCCAGGGGCGACCACCACTGCACCGCGGCCCCGCCCGGGACCAGGCCCGCAAGGGAGGACGCCCCGTCGGCGACCGCCGACACCGGCGCGCTGTGCCGGAACCCCAGCAGCCCCTCGTACAGCCCCAGCACCAGGTCGCTGCCGGGGAAGAACCCCTCCGGCGGGAGCACCGCCCGGCCCAGGGCGTCCACCGCCCCCACCAGCGCCGCCGGGTAGGCGAACCGGCGGCACCGGCCCGCCCGCATCGCGCGCTCGATCTGGCGCATGCCCTTGTCCGCCCGGCGCCGGTCCGCGTCGCCCCTGGGGTCCTGCGCCGGCCGGTACCGCGCCAGCGGGTCGGAGGGGTCGTAGGGCTGCGGCCCCCACGCCTGCTCCCGGCCCTGTCCCGCCTGCCCGGCCGGACCGTTGCGCTGCTGCCGGGACGCCAGGCCCGCCAGGCGTCCCCGGGCCGCCGCGACCGCCGCACCGCCCCGGCGGCGGGCGCTCTCCCAGCGCTCCCGGCGGCGCATCCGCCCCTCGGCCTGCTCGCGCCGCCGCGCCTCGGCGCCGACCGCGGTCGCCACCGGCGTCACCAGGTCCAGCGCGACCAGCGCCGCGGTGGTGCCGATGTCCCCGGCCTGCCCGGACAGCGCCGAGCGGCGCAGCCCGGACCACCAGTCGGCGTGCCGCTCCGGGCCCCGCTGCGCCGGGTTCCACGCCTGTGCGCGCAGCCACCGCCGCTCGCGCGCCGCCGCCTCGGGGTCCAGAACCAGCTCGGCGGCGTGCGCCCAGGCGGCGTCCCACCCGTGCCGGTCGACCCCGGAGAAGTCGCCCGCACCCTGCTCGGACAGGCGCCGCACCGACTCCTGGGCCTGGTGCATCACCCGCGGCACCTCGTGCTGGACCCGCTCCAGCAGGGCGCACCGGTGCGCCCCCTCGTCGCGGCAGCCCGGGTGCGGGCACCAGTGCCGGGCGGCCAGGCCCACCGCGCCGGTCTCCAGCGCCTCGCGCAGCACCGCGTGCCGGGCCGGCTCCCCGGTGGCCAGCGCCAGCACCCCGTCGGCGCTGACGTCCAGCCCCCGGTAGCGGGGCGTCATGCCGGGCACGTAGTGCGCGGCCAGGGCGCTGATCGCCAGGTGCGCCAGCTCGGGCCGGTCCTGCAGCACCGTCAGGCGGTCCCGGTCGAAGGTGTAGTCGTTGACCTCCCGGTCCAGCCAGGTGCGCAGCGACGACCAGTGGGTGCGCAGCCACACCGCGCCCTTGTCGGACCGGTCGAGCAGGTCGAAGGCGAGGCTGGGCGGGTCGGCGTGGGAGGTGTCGGCGAACACGATGGGGGCGTTGCGCCGCCCCCGGGCCACCTGCGGCGTCTGCCCGTCCAGCCAGCGCCGCACCTCCTCGGCGCCCCACCGGTCGGCCGGAACCGGCGCCAGCAGGCCGCGCACCAGCAGCCGCCACCGCTCGTCGGCCACCGCCGAGACGTCGATCTCGGCGGTGCGGGCGGTCAGCCAGTTCTCCCGGCGCGGCGGGGGGGGGGCC
>NZ_ANAS01000017.1:0-54365 GCF_000341205.1 Nocardiopsis baichengensis YIM 90130
GCGGCGGGCGCCTCCCGGCGCCCCTCCACCACCTCCGGGGCGGCGTACTCCTCGGTGACGGCCAGGGTGCCGTAGACGCGGCTCATGGTGGCGCGCACCGCGCCGCCGAAGTCGGTCAGCGCGAACACCGGCGGGTCGGCCGACCGGATCAGCAGGTTCTCCGGCTTGACGTCGGTGTGGTTGTGCTGCAGCTCCTCCTGCCAGTGCCGCAGGCACTCGGCGACCGCCCCGACCAGCTCCTTTGCCCGGTCGTCGTCCAGCGGCGCCTGCTCCAGCAGGGTGCGCAGCGAACCGTCGGGGAAGTACTCCTGGGCCTCCCAGGCGACCTGGTCGCCCCAGGCGCTGCCGGCGTGGCCGTAGCCGTGGATGGAGGGCGTGTGCGGGTCGGCCGAGCCCCGCGCCTGCAGCCGCTCCAGCAGCTCGCGGTTGATGTCGTGGCCCGGCCGGTACACCTTCAGCGCCAGCCGGGTGCCGGTGCCCTCCCCGGCGGGGGCGGCGGGCTCGGCCAGGTAGACGACGGCCTCGCCGCCGGCGCCGATCCGGCCCAGCACGGTGTAGCGGCGCCGCAGCTCGGCGGGGACCGCGTAGTCGAGCTCGCCGGCCGGGCCGACCACGACCCGCGCCATGATCCGGGCGAACCAGGAGGCGACGGCGGCCGCGGCCCTGCGCCACCAGGACGGCCGGCCGGAGGTGTGCACGGCGGTGGCCCCGGCCGAGGGGCCGCCGCGCGGGGCCGCGGTGGTGCGCGCGGTGGGCCGCGGGCGGGGCGTCGTGGTCCCCGCGCGGTCGACGCGGACGGTGGGCCCGTCGTCACCGCCGGGGCGCAGCACACGGGTGACCCACCGCGTCTTGCCGTCCGCGGCCGGGTCGAGCCGGGTGGTCGGCGCGGCCGGGTCGGAGGGGGTGTCGGGTTCGCTGTGCTGCGGATCGGCCATCGTGCGCGCGGCGTCCTTCGTCTGCGGTCGGGACCCGGGCCGGACGACCCGGGGAGGGGGCGGTCGGGGCGCTTCCCAGACTAGGCGAGCCGAAGCGGCGGGACGGGGGCCGAATACCCCATTCTTCCCCTACTGGGGTGCTCGGACCTGTGAGCGGGCCGAGTACACGGAGGCGGGCACCAGGAACGGTCGGAAGGGCCGGTGGGTCCAGAGGGCCGGAGGGGAGGCGAGCGTCGAGCGGGTCGCGCCCGTCCCCTCCACCCCCTCCACGCACAGGCGCCGGATGCGCGCGGCTCCAGCGGGCGGACGGCGGTCGGCCGGTCTCACCGCTCGAACCCGGCGGAGGCCGTGAGGGGCCGCTCTGGAGGGCGGTCGGCGTCCCTGCGTGCATCGAGGGTGGTGAATCCACCGCCCTCGGTCGCCGGTCCCTGCCATGGGGACAGCGGGGCGGTGGCCGTCCCACGGAACCGGCGGAACCGAAGGAGGTGTCACCTAGGGGGCGCAGGGGGTCGGGGGAGGGGCCTGGGGCAGGGGAGGGGAGCCGCTGCCCTCAGTGCTCCGCCCGGGGCCGCACGCCCAGCTTCTCGCAGGCCTCCCCGTACATGCGCACGACCTCGCGGCGGATCTCGCCGCGTCCGGTGAGGCGGTGCGCCCAGGGGATGCGCACCCGGACCTCCTCGCCGTCCACGGTGGCGGCGTACTCTCCCGCGACGTCGTCCAGCCCGGTCATGCGGGCCGCCGACGCCTCGGGGACGCCGCCCAGAGCCCGGCAGATCAGCAGGGTGTCCTCGGCGTGGTCATCGTTCATGTGCGCGGTCACGGCCCGGACCACCTCGGGCGCGAACGGAGAGCCTTCGGACGGCACGGCTGTCCTCCCAGGGCGTCGGCGGGTACGGGCAGGGCCGCCGCATCGGCGGCGGCCCTCCGAGACTATCGGGCCCGCCCGCACGGCCCCGCCCGCGCAGGCCCGCTCGGCCGGGTGACCGGGCCGGTCCTCCTCCGGCCCCCGGCTCAGCCCTCGTCCAGGGTGAACTCGGCGTCGATCTCGATGCCGATGCGGTCGCCCACCACGACGCCGCCGCCCTCCATCGGCATCTCGATGTCCACACCGAACTGCTTTCGGCTGATCTGCGCCTCGGCGTGGAACCCCGCGCGCTGCATCCCGAAGGCGTCCTTGAGCGCCCCGTTGAACTCCAGCGACAGCTCCACCGGCTGCGTCGTTCCCTTGATCGTCAGCTCGCCCCCGAGCAGGAACTCCTCGCCCGAGGGCCGCACCCCCGTGGACACGAACGTCCACTCCGGATAGGCCTCGACCTCGAAGAAGTCCGCCGAGCGCATGTGGTTGTCGCGCTGCTCGTTGTCGGTGTCGATGGAGGCCGGGTCGATGGTCGCCCGCACGCTGGAGGCCAGCGGGTCCTCCGGCACCGTCAGGACCGCGTCGAACCGCTCGAAGCGCCCCCGCACCTTGCTCACCATCATGTGCCGCACGGTGAACCCGACCACCGAGTGCGCCGGGTCGATGCGCCACGTGCCCGGGTACAGCCCGTGCTCCGCCGTCTGCGTCATGGATCCCCCCGTCTGTCCGTGCCGGCGGCCGTCACCGGCACCGGAATTCCGATTGTGCAGGAGCGACCTCCAACGGCGAGTAATCCGAACGGCAACGGTCCCCCGACCGGCGCGGAGGTGACATCCGACTCGCCTGTGCACCGGAACCGCCGTTCCCCCTCCTCTGACCGCGCCCGGGTGGGTAGAGTCGCGAGTCGTGACAAGACCGACCATCATCGGCGCCGAGCGCTACCGAGACGACGACGGCTCCCCCGACCCTCAGGTGGCCGCCCGCCTGGAGGCCCATTCCCGCGGGGAGGTCGGCGACCGCCAGGTGCTGGCCGTGCTCGCCCCCTCCCGCCTGCTGGTCCCCGTGGTCGCCGTGGCCACCGACGTCGGCGAGGGCGCCGGCGGCCTCGCGGTGGACAAGGAGAGCGAGGTCGCCATGCCGGTGATGGTCGGCAAGGACGGCCGCCGCGGCGTGCTCGCCTTCACCGGCGTCGACGCGGTCAAGCAGTGGCGCGAGGACGCCCGGCCGGTGCCGGTGCCCGCGGCCGAGGCCTGCCGCGCCGCCGTCGACGAGGGCGCCGACGCCCTGGTCGTGGACGTGGCCGGCCCCTACCCCTACACCGTGCAGGGCCGCTTCCTGAGCGTGCTCGCCGAGCGCGGCGAGGTGCCCGCCCCCAAGGACGACCCGCAGGTGCTGGCGGTCATCTACCGCATCACCCACACCGAGTTCGGCATCGAGCGGGTGCGGGTGCACGCCTCCGAGCGCGCCGACATCGGGGTGCGCCTGGAGCTGGACCGCCGCGACGACGCCCAGCTGCGCCGCGTCGCCGAGCGGCTGGCCGACGACCTGGCCCCGATGCTTCCCGGGGGCGTGGAGCTGAGCGCGGTGGTGCGCGCCCGCAAGGAGCGCTGAGGCGCCTGCCGGCCGGGCGCGGCGGCGCGCCGGGCCCCCGGTTCCGGTAGGTTTCCGGCATGCCCACCCCCCTCGACCTCGTCCTGGCCGCGGTGCTCGCGCTGGTCGGCGCCGCCGTCGGTGCGGCGTCCGGGCGGCTGGTCCGGCTGTTCACCCCGCACGAGCCCGAACCCGGCGACGAGTCGGGCCCGCCGCCTCCCGCCTGCCCGCACTGCGCCGCCCCGGTGCCCTTCCTGCGCGCCCTTCCCGCCCCCGCGGTGCGCGGCTTCGCGCTGCGCGGGGCCTGCCCGGTGTGCGGCCGCGCCCTGCCCACCTCGGCCGCGGTGGCCGCGGCCACGGGCGTGCTGTTCGGGCTCGTCGGCCTGACCGCCGGGGCCTGGGAGGGGAACACCGCCCCGGTGGGCATCGCGGCCCTGCTGTTCCTGGCCGCCGTGGGCACGGTGCTGGCGGCCGTGGACGCCCGCGTCAAGCGCCTGCCCGACGTGCTGGTGCTGCGCTCCTACCCGCTCGCGGCCGCCCTGGTCGCCGCCGCCGCGCTGAGCTCCGGCCCCGACTGGCGCGCCCTGGCCGGCGCGCTGGGCGGCGGGGCCGGGCTGTTCGCCTTCTACTTCGTGCTCTGGTTCATCCACCCCGCCGGGATGGGGTGGGGCGACGTGAAGCTGTCCGGGCTCCTGGGCCTCTACCTGGGCTGGCAGGCCGGGGCGGGCGGGGTGGTCTCGGGCACCCTGCTGGCCTTCGTCGGCTCGGCCGCCGTGGGGCTGTTCCTCATCCTGCTGGGCAAGGCCACCCGCAAGACCGAGATCCCGCTGGGGCCCTTCATGATCGGCGGCGCCCTGGCGGTCCTGGTCTTCGGCGACCCGCTGGCCGCCCTGACCGCCTGAGAGGCGCCGGTCGCGGCGCCGCGCGGCGCCGCCCCGCCCGAGGGCCGGCCCCGACCTGACGCAGGGGCCCCTCCGATGTGTGCCCCGCCCCGCGCCGTGGGAAGATCGTGCCATGTTGCGCTGGCTGACCGCGGGTGAGTCCCACGGGCCGGCCCTGGTCGCGATCCTGGAGGGCCTCCCGGCCGGCGTGTCCGTCTCCTCGGACGACATCGCCGCCGCGCTGCGCCGCCGACGCGCCGGGTACGGCCGGGGAGCCCGGATGAAGTTCGAGCAGGACCAGGTACGCCTCATCGGGGGCGTCCGGCACGGCCTGACCCAGGGCGGGCCCATCGCCGTCGAGGTGGGCAACTCCGAGTGGCCCAAATGGGAGAAGGTGATGTCGCCGGATCCGGTGCCGCCCGAGGAGCTGGAGGGCGCGGCGCGCAATGCACCGCTCACCCGGCCCCGCCCCGGCCACGCCGACCTGGTCGGCATGCAGAAGTACGGGCACACCGAGTCGCGCCCGGTGCTGGAGCGCGCGAGCGCGCGGGAGACCGCCGCCCGGGTCGCCGTGGGCGAGGTCGCCCGCCGCTTCCTGGAACAGGTCCTGGGCGTGCGCGTGCTCAGCCACGTCGTCGCCATGGGGCCGGTCGAGGTGCCCGAGGGGACGCTGCCCGGGCCCGACGACCTGGAGCGCGTCGACGCCGATCCGCTGCGCGTGTTCGACCCCGAGACGAGCGCGCGCATGGTCGAGGAGGTCGACGACACCAAGAAGTCGGGCGACACCCTCGGCGGGGTCGTAGAGGTCCTGGCCTACGGCCTGCCGCCCGGCCTGGGCAGCCACGTGCACTGGGACCGCCGCCTCGACGCCCGCCTGGCCGGCGCCCTCATGGGCGTCCAGGCCATCAAGGGCGTGGAGGTGGGCGACGGGTTCCGCACCGCGGCGCGGCGCGGGTCGGCCGCCCACGACGAGATCGAGCCCGGCCCCGACGGGGTGCGGCGGCGCACCAACCGCGCCGGCGGCGTCGAGGGCGGCATGACCACCGGGGAACCGCTCCGGGTGCGCGCCGCCATGAAGCCCATCGCCACCGTCCCGCGCGCGCTCGACACCGTCGACGTGGTCACCGGCGAGCCCGCCCAGGCCCACCACCAGCGCAGCGACGTCACCGCGGTGCCCGCCGCCGGCGTCGTTGCCGAGGCGATGTGCGCCCTGGTCCTCGCCGAGGCCGCGCTGGAGAAGTTCGGCGGCGACTCCGCGGACGAGACCGCGCGCAACCTCAAGGCCTACACGGACGCGCTGGAGATCACCTGAGAGCCATGAGCACACCCATCACGGTCCTCATCGGATCGCCGGGGGCGGGCAAGACCACCGTCGGCGAGGCCCTGGCCCGGCGCCTGGGCGCCGAGCTGCGCGACACCGACGCCGAGATCGAGGCGCGCGCCGGCAAAGCGGTCGCCGACATCTTCGTCGAGGACGGCGAGGAGGCCTTCCGCGAGCTGGAGCGCCGCGTCGTCGCCGAGACCCTGGCCGGGTGGGACGGGGTCGTGGCCGTGGGCGGCGGAGCCGTCCTGGACGCCGACACCCGCCGCGACCTGGCCGACCACCACGTCGTCTACCTCCAGGTGGGGTTCGAGGACGCCGCCAAGCGGGTCGGGCTGAACCAGGCCCGCCCGCTGCTGGCGGTCAACCCCCGCGCCCGGCTCAAGAAGCTGCTGGAGGAGCGGCTGCCGGTCTACGAGAGCCTGGCCACCGCCACCGTCCCCACCGGCGGCCGCCACCCCGAGGAGGTCGTCGACGCCATCGTGGAGCTGCTGCCCGAGAGCGACGGGGACGGGGGCGGGCGGTGAGCGCCACCCGCATCCCCGTCAGGGACTCCTCGGCCCCCTACGACGTCGTCATCGGCAGCGGCGTGTTCGGCGAGCTGCCCGGCCTGGTCGGCGAGCGGGCCGAGCAGGTCGCCGTGGTCCACCCCCGAGGCCTGGGCGAGCTGGCCCGGCCCGCGGTCGGCGCCCTGGAGGCCGCCGGGTACCGCGCCCACCCCGTGCCCGTGCCCGACGGCGAGGCCGCCAAGGACGCCGCGGTCGCCGCCGACCTGTGGTCGCGCATGGGGCGGCTGGGCTTCACCCGCACCGACGCCGTGGTCGGCGTGGGCGGCGGCGCCACCACCGACCTGGCCGGCTTCGCCGCCGCCACCTGGCTGCGCGGGGTGCGCGCGGTGCTGGTGCCCACCACCCTGCTGGGCATGGTGGACGCGGCGGTCGGCGGCAAGACCGGCATCAACACCGCCGAGGGCAAGAACCTCGTCGGCGCCTTCCACCCGCCGGCCGGGGTGCTGTGCGACCTGGCCACCCTGCCCGGGGTGCCGCGGGCCGACTACATCGGCGGACTGGCCGAGGTGGTCAAGGCCGGGTTCATCGCCGACCCGGCCATCCTCGACCTGGTCGAGAACGACCCGGAGGGCGCCGGGCGCCCCGACGGCCGGCACACCCGCGAGCTCATCGAGCGGGCCGTGGCGGTCAAGGCCGACGTGGTCTCCTCGGACCTGAAGGAGAGCGGGCGCCGGGAGATCCTCAACTACGGGCACACCCTGGGGCACGCCATCGAGCGCGCCGAGAACTACACCTTCCGGCACGGCTACGCGGTGGCGATCGGCATGGTCTTCGCCGCCGAGCTGGCCCGCCTGCACGGGCGCATCGGGTCCGACCTGGTGGACCGCCACCGCTCCATCCTGACCTCGGTCGGCCTGCCGACCGGCTACGCCTCCGAGGCCTGGCCGGAGCTGCGGGAGGCCATGCGGGTGGACAAGAAGACCCGCGGCGCGGTGCTGCGCTTCGTCGTGCTCGACGGCCTGGCCGCCCCCGGGACGCTCGAAGGCCCCTCCGAGGAGCTGCTCGACACCGCCTACGAGGCGGTCGCTGCCTCCTGAGGAGGGGCCCGACCGGGCCGGACTGCGCATCCGCACCCGGTGAAGCCACTAGACTGCCATGTACGAACCGGCGCACGGCGCCGCCTGAGCGCGCACCTCCCGCCTCCCGCGGGCGGCACGCCGTGCCGGAGCGGCCGGGCCGCGACCCGCGGCCAACGGAGGCCGGCGCCGGAGGACCGGGCCCCACCGACCCCTTGGAGAGACGACCGAAGTGGCCACGACGAACGACCTGAAGAACGGCATGACCCTGAAGCTCGACGGCGGCGAGCTCTGGAGCGTCCTGGAGTTCCAGCACGTCAAGCCCGGCAAGGGGGGTGCGTTCGTCCGCACCAAGCTCAAGAACGTCAACTCGGGCAAGGTCGTCGACAAGACGTTCAACGCCGGGATCAAGGTCGAGACCGCAAACGTCGACCGCCGTGACATGCAGTACCTGTACCACGACGGCGATTCCTTCGTCTTCATGGACAACCAGACCTACGACCAGCTCAACGTCCCGCAGGAGGTCGTCGGCGGCGCCGCCGACTACCTGCTGGAGAGCGCGGTCGTCACGGTCGCGACCCACGAGGGCAACCCGCTCTACGTCGAGCTGCCCGCCGCCGTCGAGCTGGTGATCTCCCAGACCGACCCGGGCGTGCAGGGCGACCGCTCCACCGGCGGCACCAAGCCCGCCACCCTGGAGACCGGCGCCGTCGTCCAGGTGCCCCTGTTCATCACCACCGGCGAGCGGATCAAGGTCGACACCCGCAGCGGCGACTACCTGGGCCGCGTCAACTGATGCGGAACTTCCACGGCGAACGGGGGGAACGGCAGTGAGCGGGGCGCGGCGCAAGGCCCGCAGACGCGCGATCGAGGTGCTCTACGAGGCCGAGCTGCGCGGCGCGACGGTGCCGGAGGTGATCGAGCGGCGCCGGGCCCAGCCCGAGCCGCCGATCAACGAGTTCACCGAGCAGTTGGCCGCCGCGGTCGACGAGCACCGCGGGCGGATCGACGCGCTGCTGGACGAGTACGCGATCGGCTGGACGCTGGAGCGCATGCCGGTCGTGGACCGCAACATCCTCAGGATGGGCGCCTACGAGCTGCTGTGGGCCGGCGACATCCCGGACGGAGTGGCGATCGCCGAGGCGGTGGCCGTGGCCAAGGAGCTCTCCACCGAGGAGTCGCCGACCTTCATCAACGGGCTGCTCTCGCGGCTGATGGAGAACAAGGCCGGGCTGGCCCTGTAGGGCGCGGCGTCCGCGGGCGCCGCGCCGGCCGAGTACGAACCGAGGACCGCCTCCGAGGGGCCCGGGACCGGCCCCGGCGCCCGGCACGCCGGTGCGGCGGCGCCGGGAGGGACCGCGGGGACGCGGTCGGCAGGGAAGGGGACTGCGTGAGCGAGAAGGCGGTCGGCACCGCGGAGGGCGAGGCGGCGCGGGCCGCCGCCCGGTCGGCGCCGTGGACGGCGCGCAGCGCCGTGGTGTGGGAGGCCCTGCGGGAGCTGCTGGCCGAACTGGCCGAGCGGGGGAGCCGCGGGGGAGGCCCCCTGCGCATCGTGGACGCGGGCGGCGGGACCGGGGGAGCCGCGGTTCCGCTGGCCGCCCTGGGGCACGAGGTGACCGTGGTCGAGCCCAGCCCCGACTCCCTGGCGGCGCTGGAGCGCCGCGCCGCCGACGGCGGTGTGCGGGTGCGCGGCCTGCAGGGCGACACCCGCGACCTGGCCTCCCTGCTGCCCGCCGGGGACGCGGACCTGGTGGTGGTGCACAACGTGCTGGAGTACGTCGAGGACCCGCAGGCGGCGCTGGCCGACGTGGCGGCCGCGGTGGCGCCCGGGGGCGCGGTGAGCGTGCTGGCGGCCAACGCCTCGGCCGCGGCGCTGCACCGGGTGCTGCAGGGCGGGGTCGCCGAGGCCCACCGGATGCTCCGCGACCCGCAGGGCCGCTGGGGCGAGGCCGACCCGATGCCCCGCCGGTTCACCGCCGAGGGGCTGGCCGCCCTGGCCGCCGCCGTCGGCCTGGAGAGCCCGCGGGTGCGGGGGGTCGGGGTCTTCTCCGACCTGCTGCCCGGGCGGGCCTACGACGCGGGCACCGTCCAGGAGGAGGAGTTGACCGACCTGGAGCGCGAGGCGTCGTCCCGCCCGGAACTGGCCGGGATCGCCACCCAGCTCCACGTGGTCGCCCACCGCCCGGAGGCCTGAGCCGGAGCTCTCGGGAAGGACCCGGACCGAAACGGCCGACGGCCGCCCCCCGCGTGTGCGAGGGCGGCCGTTCGGCGTTCGAGGACCGACCACGGGGGCGAACACCGGGGGCACGGCGTGCACCTGCCGAAGCGTTCGGCCGGCGGTGTGTGCCGCCCGCACCGGTGGCGCCCCGACGGATCCGCGCGGCACGGGCACGAGGAATCCACTGCTCGGCGGAGGGGGCGGCCTCCTCCGCGCCGATGGGGAGGCCGAGCGCGTGGCCCGGGGCCGCCGACCGCCTCTCCGTCCGCTCTGAGCCCGTCCGCGGCCGTGCCCACCAGGGGGCACACTGGACGCATGAGCCGACGGCAGCTGGAGCGGGGCGAACCCGTGCGGGGGATGGTCGGCGCCGGGGGCATCGAGCCGCTGAGCGCCGCCCGGCCCGAGGACGAGGCCGACTGCGGCATCCTCCACATCGACATGGACGCCTTCTTCGCCAGCGTCGAGGAGCTCGAGCACCCCGAGGCGCGCGGCAGGCCGGTGATCGTCGGCGGCACCGGCCCGCGCGGCGTCGTCTCCTCCGCCAACTACCTCGCCCGCACCTTCGGCGTGCACTCGGCGATGCCGATGGTGCGGGCCCTGCGCCTGTGCCCGGACGCGGTGGTCTTCCCGCCCGACGGCGCCGCCTACCGCACGGTCTCCGAGGCCGTCATGGACGTCTTCCGCTCGGTCACGCCCGAGGTGGAGCCGCTCTCCATGGACGAGGCCTTCCTGGACGTCTCCGGGGCGCGCAGGCGCCTGGGCGGCGCGGTGCGCATCGCCGAGCTGATCCGCGAGCGCGTCCGCGCCGAGCAGCGGCTCACCTGCTCGGTCGGGATCGCCTCCACCAAGTTCACCGCCAAGCTCGCCTCCACCCGCTGCAAGCCCGACGGGCTGCTGCTGGTGCCCACCCGCAACGTCACCGCCTTCCTCGAACCGATGCCGGTGGGGGCGCTGCCCGGGGTCGGGGAGAAGACCGAGCGCGCCCTGACCCGGCTGGGGCTGCGCACCGTGGGCGACGTGGCCCGGGTGCCGCGCGAGACGCTGCGCTCCGAACTGGGCCAGGCGCTGGGGGAGCAGCTGGCCGACCTGTCCCGGGGCCGCGACCCGCGCCGGGTGGTGCCCACCTCGCCGGACAAGAGCATCGGCGCCGAGGAGACCTTCCCGACCGACGTGGACGATCCGGCGGCGATCCGCCGCGAGCTGCTGCGGCTGTCCGAGAAGACCGCGCGCCGGCTGCGCGCCTCCGGCCAGGTCGGCCGGACCGTGGTGGTCAAGCTGCGCCGGGCCGACTTCACCACGGTGACGCGCTCGCGGACCCTGTCCGACCCCACGGACGTGGCCCGGGACATCAGCGCCGTGGCCCGGGACCTGTACGCCTCGGCGGGGATGGAGCGGGTGCGGCTGCGCCTGGTCGGGGTGCGGGTGGAGGGGATCATGGCCGCCTCCGAGGCGCACCACCAGCCCACCCTGGACGAGCCCGAGCGGGGGTGGCGCGAGGCCGAGCGGGTGATGGACGCGGTGGCGCGGCGCTTCGGCAGCGCGGCCCTGCGCCCGGCCAGCCTGGCCGAGCGCGAGGGGGACGACGAATGACCCGGGAAAGGGAACGGAACACGGCACTTTCGCGTCGGACCGTACGTTCAGCCGACACCGGGCGTTCGTCCGTGCGACGACGTCCGATCGGCCCCGGGTTGCCGGACGGTGCCTCGGGAACAATGGAGGGACACCCGGCGGTCGGTCCGGGACCGGATCGCCCGCAGGGCGGGAGGAACAGCGGAAGCGGGGTGGCCGTACCGGTGTGGAGTTCTAACGGTGAGGGTAATGTGACCGATGTGGGACGGCTACAGGCTCGGCGCTTCTTTCCAGTAGGCGCTAGGGCACCGTATTCTGGGCATATCACTGACCAACAGACCGTCGTTCAGTACCCGTCGCCCCAACCGGGGACTGTCTTTGGGAGGCGCCGTGCCGCTCTCTGAACACGAGCAGCGAATGCTCGACCAGATCGAGCAGGCGCTGTATGCCGAGGACCCGAAGTTCGCGAACACCGTTCGGCACACGAACCCCGCGGTCCACTACAAGCGCTGGATCATCAAGGCCTCCATCGGCTTCGTCCTGGGGATCGCCGTCCTGATGGGCGGTATGGTCCTCCAGCAGCCGGTGGTCGGCGCCCTGGGGTTCCTCATCATGCTCGCCTGCGCCCTGTGGGGGCTCTCGGGCTGGCGCAAGGGCTCCGGGGGAAGCGAAGGCGGGGCCGCGAGCGCCCCTAAGGCCAAGCAGCCCCGGCAGCAGAAGCCGGGGATGATGCACCGCTTCGAGGAGCGCTGGCGCCGCCGCCAGGAGGGCGACGGCTGACCGCGCCCGCCGGCGCCACCGCCCGGCTCTAGCCGGACCCACCACGACGGGCCAGCCTGCGCCGCCGCAGGCGGGGACGACGACGAGGTGAAGGCGCGCCCGACCGTGCGATCGGTCGGGCGCGTTTTCGTGCTTCCCCGGTGAGGTCCGCGCAGCGGAGAGGGGCCCCTGGCGCCCTTGTCGGCGGCCGCCACGACGGAGGCCGCCCGAATGCCGTGCGTTCGGCGGCGCTACCGCTGGAGCGGTGTCACCCCCCCCGTCCCCGGCACCCCCCGTGTCGTCGATCTCGGGGAGGCCGGCCTTAAGAGGTCCTCTGTCAGGTCGATCTCCCCGAGATCATCGCGGGTCCGGCCCGGTGGGCCGCCTCCTGCCGGCGGCGCGGCCGCAGCCCCATGGTGACGAGCGAACGGGGCAGCAGGGCGGCACGGACCCGGGCGCCCCGGGAGGCCGATGCCCGCAGCGCCGTCCTGGTCCTCCTCATGTCGGCGACGAGGGCCCCCGGGGTGGTCGCCGCCGGCTCCGGGGCGTAGCGCGCGGCCTCCTCGGCGAGGGCCAGCCGCCACAGCGCCTCGGTGCCCTCCCGCGCCGGCCCGCAGGCGCCGGTGAGCCTGCGCGCCGCTGCGCGCGGGGACTCCGCCGGGGTCCAGCCCAGCCCCAGGTCCTCGGCCTGGGCCCGGACCTCGCGCCAGGCGGCCGACGCCGCCTGTGCGGGCGCGCCCCCGCGGCCCGCGCGGGCCACCCGGGAGCGGCGCGCCACCGTACGGGCCGCCGCCGGGAGCAGCAGGAGCACCAGCACCCCGACCGCGGCCGCGGCGGCCGACGCCGCGGAACCGGCCCACTCCGGCCACGCGAGGCCCCCGTCGGACCGCGGCCCGTCCGGGGCGTCGGCGCCGCCGGCGGCCTGCTCCTCCTCCGGCTCGGGCTCCTCCTCGTCCTCCTGCGGCCGGTCGGGCCCGGAGGTCTCCTCCGGCCGGTCCGGGGAGGCGGTGGCCTCGGGCTCCTCCGCCTCCTCCAGCGCCCCGGGCGCGGCGTACTCCGGCACCGTCGCCGACCCCTGGCCGTCCGACGAGGACGGCGTGGGCTCGAAGCGCAGCCACCCCGCCCCCTCGACGTACAGCTCCGGCCAGGCGTGGGCGTCGGACTCGCGCACCTGCCACGCGTCCCCGCCCGCCGGGGAGCCGGAGGTGTAGCCCACCGCCACCCGCGCGGGGATGTCCAGGGAGCGCGCCATCACCGCCATCGCGGCGGCGAACTGCTCGCAGTAGCCCACCCGGTCCTCGAACAGGAACCGGGCCAGCGGGTCCTCGCCCTCGGGCACGGCCGGGGGGTCGAGGTCGTAGGTGAAGGCGCCGGCGGTGAACCACTCCTGCAGGGCCACGGCCTGCTCCAGCGGGCCGCCCTCCTCCCCGGCCACCGATCGCGCCAGCTCCCCGACCCGGGGGTCCATCCCTCCGGGCAGGTCCGTGTAGCGGCCGGAGACCCCCGGGGACGAGGAGCGGTCGGCCAGGTCGGCGGGGTCGGGTGCGGCCAGGCTGGTCACCGTGTAGCGGGGCTCCACGTCCTGGTCCTCGACGCTGAACACCATCAGCGAGTCCGGGTCGGCGTACCAGCTGCCGTCGACGTCGACCCGCCGCGCCGGGTAGGGCAGCGGGAGGAAGTCGACCTCGCCGGGGTCGCGCCGGAGCCGCACCTGGGTGGTGACCTCCCGGGCGGGCGCCGCCGGGCCCAGCCCCGGCGGCGGGGGGAGATCCCCGCCGACCCGGGTGCCGTCCTCGGCGCGGACGGACGACATGGTCCAGTCGGTGCCGTCGAAGGAGTCCAGGGTGAAGGTGCGCAGGTAGCCCGGGGCGTCGGTGTCGGTGGTGTAGTCCAGCACCACCGTGTCCGAGCGCGAGCCCAGGTCCCGCCGGAGGGACACCAGGGGGTGCTGGGTGGTGACCGTCTCCTCGCCGAACCGGGTGGGGTCGGCGATCCGGTGCACCTGCCCGTCGCTCAGCCCCGGCACCGCCGACGGCACCACGAGCGCGAGCACGAGCGCCCCCGCGGCGGCTCCGGCGCCCGCCGTCCCGTGCCACAGCGCCCCCAGGGCGCGGGCCTGTCCGGAGGAGGCCATGGGGGACCCCGCCGCGCCCTCGGTGCCGCGCAGCAGACCGTCGACGGCCAGCAGCGCGACGAAGCCGCCGGCGGCCAGGGCGAAGGGGCCCGGGCCCAGGCCGGCGTCGTCGACGGCCAGCGGCACCGCGGCGAAGGCCGCCACCGGAAGGCCGACCAGCGCGGGCGTGCGCGCCACCGCCGTGAACAGGTCGGCGACCAGGGCGACCAGCACCGCGGCGGCGGCCACGATGAGGGAGAGCGCCGGGGTGCCGTCGATCGGCGGGGGGCTGGCGTCGATCTCGGCGCGCCCCTGCGCGAACAGCTCGGCGGCGTGCTCGAAGGACGCCCCCGTGGGCACCACGCCCAGCACCGCCTGCCCGGGGGCGGCCAGCGCGGTGACGACCGCGACGCCCACCAGGACCTGGACCGGTGTGGCGGCGGGGGCGGCGCGCGGCACGGCCCGCAGGGCCGCCCCGGACAGCGCCATCGCGATCACGGCCGCCACCGCGGGGTGGGCCCACTCCGGCCCGGTGAACAGGGGCGCCAGCAGCGGGAGCGAGCACAGCACCGCGCCCCCCGCGGCGAGCGTCAGGGCGGCCGAGCGCATTCCGGCCCTCATCGCGGGCCTCCCACCGCGGCCGGCAGCGCCGCCCATGCCCGGGGCAGGTCGTCGATCCCGCGGATGCGCAGGGTCCTCCAGCCCGACCGGGCCAGGGCGGCCTCGGCCTCGGCGATGCCCGGGGCGTCCGGGGAGCACAGGAGGGCCACGCGGTCCCGGTCGGCCCCGATCGCCGAGAGCGCCTCGGCGTCGGCCGTGCCGAGCGCGCCGGCCACCGCGACCAGGGGGCCGCCCGAGGAGTCGGCCTCGGCCAGGGCCCACGGCCCGGGGGCGTCCGGGCGGTCGGCCGGGGCGAGCGCCAGCGCCTCGGCGATGCGCGCGCCGCCGCCCTGCACCGCGTCGGCCTCGGCGATCCGGCCGGAACCGGTCACCACCCGCACCCGGCGCCCCCGCGCCTGCAGGTGCACCGCCACCGACGCGGCCGCGCTCACCGCCGTCTCCAGGACCGGGCGGGACGCCCCGCCGCGCATGTCCACCAGCACGTCGGCGTCCTCGGCGTGGTGGGCCTCCTCGCGCCGCACCATCAGCGCCCCGTGCCGGGCCGTGCTGCGCCAGTGCACCCGGCGCAGGTCGTCGCCGCGCTGGTAGGGGCGGGGCACCGGGTCGTCCTCGCCGCCCGCGGCCATCGACCGGGTCGGGCTCTCGCCCAGCTCGGCCGCGCCGCCCTGCGGTCCGTCCGGGCCCAGCGGGACGAGCCGGGGCGTCACCAGGAGCGAGGCCGCGTCCCCCAGGCGCCGGCGCAGGCGGGCGCACCCCAGGGCGTCGGTCAGCACCACGTCCAGCGGACCGACGGGGTGCAGGCCGCGCTCGGCCGCGGCGACCCGGTAGGCCATGTCGTGCGCGCCGCGCGGCGGCAGCAGGCCGATCCGGAACCGCGGCCGCTCGCCCAGGGCGGGCGGCAGGGCGTCCTCCGCCTGCACGCCGCCGATCGAGCGGACGGGGCCCGCGTTGGCGACCCGCACCATCACCAGCGCCTGCGCGCCGACGGGCACGCGGGCCGGGCGCAGCGTCCGGCTGTGCACCAGCGACCGCCGGGCCCCGGCGAGGGAGAGCAGCGACAGCAGGGGGAGCGCCAGCAGGAGCACCGCCACCGCCGCGAGCGCGCGCTCGCCGATGAACAGTCCGGCGCCCAGGAACACCGCGCCGGCGACCAGTAGTCCCGTACCTCGGGCGGTGAAGGGGGGCAGGGTGCTCACCTCTCAGCGGGGGCTGGGAATGGGCAGGCGCGCCACGAGTTCGGCGACGACCTGCTCGGAGGTGCGGCGCTCCACCCGGGCCTCGGGGGCCAGCAGGAGGCGGTGGGCCAGCACCGGGACCGCCAGCGCCTGCACGTCGTCGGGCACCACGTAGCCGCGCCCCTCCAGGGCCGCGTACGCGCGCGCCGCCCGCACCAGGTGCAGGGTGGCGCGCGGGGAGGCGCCCAGCCGCAGGGCGGGGGAGGTGCGGGTGGCGGCCACCAGGTCCACCACGTAGCGCCGCACGCCCGGGGCGACGTGCACGGTGTGCACCTGCTGCACCATGGACCGCACGTCGGCCACGGAGGCGGCCGGGGCGATGCGGTCCAGGGGCGTGTCGGCCCCGTGCATGTCGATCATGTCCAGTTCGGCCTGGGGCGTGGGATAGCCGACCGCGATGCGCGCCATGAACCGGTCGCGCTGGGCCTCGGGCAGGGGGTAGGTGCCCTCCATGTCCCCGGGGTTCTGGGTGGCCACCACCATGAAGGGCCGCTCCAGCGGGCGCGGGGTGCCGTCGACGCTGACCTGCATCTCCTCCATGCACTCCAGCAGCGCGGACTGGGTCTTGGGGGAGGCGCGGTTGATCTCGTCGCCCAGCACGATGTTGGCGAAGACCGGGCCGGGGTTGAACTCGAACTCGCCCGTCTCCTGGTGGTAGACGCTCACCCCGGTGATGTCGCCGGGAAGCAGGTCCGGGGTGAACTGGACGCGCTGGACCGAGCAGTCCACCGCCTTGCCCAGCGCCTTGGCGAGCATCGTCTTGCCCACCCCCGGGACGTCCTCGATGAGCAGGTGCCCCTCGGCCAGCAGGACGGTCAGCGCCATGCGCACGACCTCGGGCTTGCCTTCGATCACCGACTCGACCGCCTGGCGGATGCGGGCGGCGGCCGCCGGAAGCGGTTCGGCCGCCCCCGGGCCCGGGTGGCCCTGGCCGTTGTGGTGGGTGCCGAGTGACACGTGTCCCCTTCCCGGTGGAACGGCCGACGGTTGCACCGGCGCCCGGAGAGGAGGGCGCCGCGGAATTGAGGCTAGAAGGAAAAGGGAGGAAAGCAAACCTAAACGGAACAACCCGTAGCGGCCGGTCCGCGGCGGGGGAGCGCGCGCGGCTCCGGTGGGAATCGGGTGCCGGACGCCGGCGCGACGGTCGGCCCGGCTGTCGGCCCGGCTGTCGGCCCGGATGGCGGAGCGGCCGGCGGAGCGGCCGGCGGGGTGGGGCGACAGGGGGTGATCCGCGCCGCCCCCGGTGCCCCTCCCCGCGCCCCCCACTCCGCCCCACCTGTTCTGACCTGCGCGTTTGTGGCCCGAAATGCCGCGGAAGCGCGATTGGAACTGTTGACGGTGGGGAAGAGTGGAGTACAGTGGGGCAACGTGGAGGAGGAGACTGCTCCACCGGGGCTTGGGAGGTGGGGCCGGATGTTCCTCGGCACGCACTCCCTGCGCCTCGATGAGAAGGGGCGGCTGTTCCTTCCGGCGAAGTACCGCGACGAACTGTCGGGGGGACTGGTGATCACGAAGGGCCAGGAGCGCTGCCTCTACGCCTTTCCCGTGGACGAGTTCCAGCGGATCACCGAGAACCTCCGGACGGCGCCCGTCACCGCCAAGGCGGTGCGCGACTACAGCCGCGTCCTGTTCGCCAGCGCGTCCGACGAGGTCCCCGACAAGCAAGGGCGGATCACCGTGCCGCCCGCCCTGCGCGGCTACGCGGGGCTGGAGCGGGAGTGCGTCGTCATCGGGGCCAACACGCGCCTGGAGATCTGGGACGCCGGCGCCTGGGCCGACTACGAGGCCGAGCAGGAGCAGGCGTTCGCGGAACTCTCCGAGGAGGTGTTGCCGGGGGTGCTGTGAGCGCGGCGCCCGATCCCGATCTCATCACCGCCCCGCCTGGACCCCCGGCCTTCAGACGCGGCCCGGTGCCAGCTGACGTGACTTCCCCGGCGCCAGGTGGCCCCCGCGTCTGAAGGCCCGTCCGGGCGGGGGCGGAGCGGGGGACGGCCGCCGAGGGCGGCAACGAGCAGGACCAGGGGGAGCTGTGCTGATGGGGGAGACCGACGCCGGAGAGGGCGAGCGCGCCGCGCACGTTCCGGTGATGCTGGAACGGATCGCGGAGGTGCTGCGCCCGGCGCTGGAGGCGCCCGGCGCGGTCGTCGTCGACGGGACACTGGGCCTGGGCGGGCACGCCGAGGCCCTGCTGCGCGCGCACCCGGCGCTGCGCCTGGTCGGCATCGACCGGGACACCACCGCCCTGGACCGCAGCCGCGCCCGCCTGGCCCCCTACGCCGACCGGGTGCACTTCGCCCACGCCGAGTACGACGCCGTCCCCGGCGTCCTCGACGGGCTGGACATCCCCGAGGTCCAGGGCGTCCTGCTCGACCTGGGCGTGTCCTCGCCCCAGCTGGACGAGGCCGGCCGCGGCTTCGCCTACTCCTACGACGCCCCCCTCGACATGCGGATGGACCGCACCCAGGCGCTCACCGCCGCGGAGGTCGTCAACGCCTACCCCGCCGCGGACCTGGCCCGCATCCTGCGCGACTACGGCGAGGAGCGCTTCGCCGGGCGGATCGCCCAGGCCATCGTCCGCGAGCGCGCCCGCACCGCCATCGACTCCACCCGGCGCCTGGCCGAGCTGGTGCGCGAGGCGATCCCGGCGGCCACCCGCCGCACCGGAGGCAACCCCGCCAAGCGCACCTTCCAGGCGCTGCGCATCGAGGTCAACGGCGAGCTGTCGATCCTCGAGCGCGCCCTGCCCGCCGCGATCGACCGCCTGGCCGTGGGCGGGCGCATCGCGGTGCTGTCCTACCACTCCCTCGAAGACCGCATGACCAAGCGGGCGCTGACGGCGCTGGCCACCGACACCACGCCGCCCGACCTGCCGGTCCCCCTTCCCGACCGGCAGCCCGAGCTGCGCCTGCTGACCCGGGGCGGAGAGGTCCCCGGCGACCAGGAGAGCGAGCGCAACCCCCGGGCCGCCTCGGCGCGTCTGAGGGCCGCGGAGCGGACGCGACGGCGCTGAGCGGCCGCCGCGAGGACCGGTAGAGGGAGGGCAGGAGATGACCACGACCACCCGAGGCGCCCCCCGCGGTACGCGTGCCCCCGCCGGCGGCCCGCGCACGGGCGCCGCCGCCCCGGCGCGCACCCGTCCGTCGGAGAAGGGGAAGGGGGCGGCCCCGCGCACCCGCACGGCCGGCGCGCCCCGCCGCACGGCGGCGCAGGCGCGCGCCCCGCGCATGCCGTTCGTGCTGCTGGTGCTGGGGCTGCTGGCCGGAGCGCTGATCAGCCTGCTGGCGCTGCGCACCGTGCTGGTGGAGGACTCCTTCACCATCTCGCGCCTGCAGGCCGAGAACAGCGAGCTCACCCACCGGCAGGAGGGCTTGGCCGAGGAGGTCACGCACGGGGAGTCCACCGAGCGGATCGCCCGCGAGGCCGAGGAGCTGGGCATGGAGCAGGGCGATGCGCCCGTGTTCCTCTACACCGAAGAGGGCCGGATCAGCGGCGAGGGCGCCGAGGAGGGCGCGGACGCCGGAGCGGCCTCCGGAAACGGCCGATGAGGCCCCTCGGGGCGACCGACGGACGGCAGGGCGCGGGGACGGCGGGCAGGGCCCGCCGGCCCCGTCCCGGGCGCGGCGCGCCGGAGGCGGCGGCGCGCGGGGCGCGAGCGCAGGGGGGCCGTGGGCGCACGAGGTGCACGGAAACGGAGAGGACGGCAGGTGAGCGCGAGACCAGTCCGCAGAGGTAGAGCGGAGGGCCGCCGTTGAGCTCGTCCCGAGACGGGCGCCCCCGCGACCCGCGGCGGCCCGCCCGCGGCCCGGCGCCGCGCGGCGCGCGCCCGGACCGCCCCCGCGGCCAGAGCGCCCGCCCCCGTCGGCCCGCGGGGCAGGAGCCGCCGCGCCGCCGCCCCGCCTCCCGGCCCCGGTCGGGCGGAGGGGCACCGCCCTCCCCGCCGCCGCTGCTGCGGCGCCGCTTCCGCCGGGGCGACTCGCAGCGGCGGCTGCGCATGGCGGTGCTGATGATGGCGGCGGTGATGCTGGTCTTCTCCGGCCGCCTGGTCTACGTCCAGGGCATCAACGCCGCCACCTACGCCGAGAAGGCGGCGGGGTCGCGCATGGCCACCATCGACATCCCCACCACCCGCGGGTCCATCACCGACGTCGACGGCAACCCTTTCGCCCTGTCGGTGGAGGTGCGCACGGTCTTCGTCGACCCCGAGGAGATCCGCGACGACGAACGCGACCGGGTCGTCTCCGAGCTGTCCTCCCGGTTCGACCTGGACCCCGACGCGGTCGCCGAGAAGGTCGACGCGGCGCCCGACCGCTACAAGGTGGTCGAGCACGACGTCTCGCCCGAGGACTGGAAGGACCTGTCCGACCTGGGACTGCAGGGGGTCGGTGCCCAGAAGGACTACAAGCGCGTCTACCCGGAGGAGTCCGGAGCCGCCGACCTGGTCGGGTTCGTCGGCGACGACGGCTCCGGCCTGGAGGGTCTGGAGGCGGTGCTGGACTCCACCCTGGCGGGGCGGCCCGGCAAGCAGCAGGTGGAGATGGGGGCCACGGGCACCCAGATCCCCATGGCCGGCGGGTACGCCGAGGAGCCGGTGCCCGGCAAGGACGTGCGCCTCACCCTCGACCAGGACGTGCAGTGGTACGCCCAGCAGGCCCTGGCCGAGACCGCCGAGGAACTGGGGGCCCTGGGCGGCAGCGTCATCGCCATGCGCCCCACCGGGGAGGTGGTGGCGATGGCCGACTACCCCACCTACGACCCCACCGACATCGCGGACACCGATGCCGAGGACCGTAAGAACGGCGCGGTCGCCGACGTGTTCGAGCCGGGCAGCACCAACAAGGTGATCACCGCGGCCGGGGCGCTGGAGGAGGGGGTGACCACGCCGGAGACGGTCTACACGGTGCCGTTCGACATGCAGGTGTTGGACCGCACCTTCAAGGACTCCTCGTTCCACGACACCGAGCGGATGACGCTCAACGGGATCATGGCCCAGTCCTCGAACGTCGGCACCATCAAGGTCGGCCAGCAGCTGGGTGCCCAGGGGCTCTACGACTACCTGACCAAGTTCGGCTTCGGCCGCCCCACCGGCCTGGACCTTCCGGGGGAGGAGGCCGGCGTGCTCAAGCACCCCGACGACTGGTGGGGCACGCAGCTGGCGTCGGTCTCCTTCGGGCAGAGCCTGTCGGTGACCGCGATGCAGATGGCCAGCGTGTACGCCACCGTCGCCAACGGGGGCGTGCGGGTGGAGCCCACCGTCGTCGCGGGCACCGAGGACGAGGCGGGGGAGTTTCACCCCTCGGAGGAGCCCGCCAAGGAGCGTGTGATCAGCGAGAAGACCGCCGAAGAGGTGTCGCTGATGCTGGAGGCGGTCACCGGGGAGCACGGCACCGCCCAGCAGGCGCGGATCGACGGCTACCGGGTGGCGGGCAAGACCGGCACGGCCAACAGGGTCGACCCGGAGACCGGGCAGTACGAGAAGCGCAGCTACACGGCGATGTTCGTGGGCTTCGCCCCGGCGGACGACCCGGAGCTGATCGTGCAGGCGGTCCTGCACAACCCGCAGGAGAAGTACTACGGGGGCGAGGCCGCGGGGCCGTTGTTCAAGGACGTGATGTCGTTCGGGCTCAAGACGTTGAAGATCCCGCCGACAGAGACCGAGCCGCCCAACATCAAGCTCTTCGAGGACGAGTAGTCCGAGTGGCCCGAGTGGCCCGAGTGGCCCGAGTGGCCCGAGTGGCCCGAGTGGCCCGAGGGATCCGAGTGGTGTGCGCGGGCCTTTCCGCGCGCCTGCCGGGCCCCGCCTCAGAGGCGGGGCCCGGCAGGCGCCCGGGGGAGCGGGCCACCGGAGGAGCGGCCGCGGCCGCGTGCCGAGGAGCACGGCGCGGTGGATTATCCGTGGGCCCCGAACAGCCGATAACCTCTCGGCGTGCCACCCCTTATGCGACCTGACCACAAGCAGCTCCGCCCGCTCTCCGAGCTGGCCCGCCTCCTGGGCCCCGACGCCTTCGTCACCTGCGTCGACCAGGGCCTGGACGAGGAGGCCGCCGACCCCGGTGCGACGGTGATCACCGGGATCACCCACGACTCGCGCGCCGTGCGGCCCGGCGACCTCTATGCGGCCCTGCCGGGGACACAGGTGCACGGCGCCGACTTCGCCGACCAGGCGGCCCGCGCCGGCGCGGCGGCGATCCTCACCGACCCGGCCGGTTACGACCGGGCGGCCGCCACCCGGCTGCCCGTGGTGACCGTGGGCGACCCGCGGTCGGTGCTGGGCGAGGTGGCGGCGTGGGTGTACGGCCACCCGGCCGACCGGATGATGCTCATCGGCACCACCGGCACCAGCGGCAAGACCACGGTCAGCTACCTGGTGGAGTCGGGGCTGCGCGCCGCCGGGGAGAGGACCGGACTGATCGGCACCGTGGAGATGCGGGTGGGCGGCGAGCGCGTCGACTCCTCGCTCACCACCCCGGAGGCCACCGACCTGCACGGGCTGTTCGCCGCCATGCTGGAGCAGGACGTGGCCGCGACCGCCATGGAGGTCTCCAGCCACGCCCTGGCGCTGGGGCGGGTCGACGGCACCACCTACGACGTGGCGATCTTCACCAACCTGTCCCAGGACCACCTGGACTTCCACTCCGACCTGCGCGAGTACTTCGAGGCCAAGGCGCGGCTGTTCACGCCGGGCTTCACCAAGGTCGCCGTGGTCAACCGCGACGACCGGTTCGGGCGGGCGCTGGTGGACATGGTCGCCGCCGACGGCGAGGTTCCGGTCACCACCTTCTCCTCGGAGGGCGACACGGAGGCCGACTGGCGGGCCGAGGGCGTGCGCCTGGGCGCGCAGGGCAGCACCTTCCGCGTGGTCGGCCCCGGCGGGGTGGAGCTGGAGGCGTCGGTCGGCCTGCCCGGGCCGTTCAACGTCTCCAACGCGATGGCCGCCATCGTCGGCCTGGTGGAGGCGGGCGTGCCGGTGCACACCGCCATCGACGGTGTCGCGGCCGCGCCGGGGGTGCCGGGCCGGATGCAGCGGGTCGATGCGGGCCAGGACTTCACCGCGGTGGTGGACTACTCGCACAAGCCGGGCGCGATCGAGGCGGTCCTGACCTCCCTGCGGGAGGTCACCGAGGGGCGGCTGACGATCGTGGTGGGCTGCGGCGGCGACCGCGACCGGTCCAAACGCCCCCTCATGGGGGAGGCGGCGGCGCGGTTGGCCGACGCGGTGGTGCTGACCGACGACAACCCGCGCAGCGAGGACCCGGTGGCGATCCTCGGGTCGATGCTGGAGGGCGTGGCCAGGGCGCCGCGCGAGGAGCGGGCGCGGATCACGGTGGAGCCGGACCGGGCGGAGGCGATCGCCCTGGCGGTCGACCGGGCCGGGGCCGGGGACGTGGTGGTCGTGGCCGGGAAGGGCCACGAGCGGGGGCAGAAGATCGGCGGCGAGGTTCTCCCGTTCGACGACTGCGAGGTCCTGGAGGAGGCTCTCCGCCGCCGCGTGGCCCGCGAAAAGGAGCGCTGACGAGCCGCAGGCACTGACGAGCCCCCGGGGAGCGCTCGCGGTCGGCCGCGGCGCGGTGGGGGCGAGTGGTCGCTGGAGTCCGCGGAGGCCGTCAGGCCTGCGTCCTTCGGGCGGGGCTTCGGTCCCGCAAGTCCTGCGGTGCGGGGCGGGAGGTGCGGTCGGTGCATCCAGCCCAGGGTGGTGGATTCACCACGCTCGACGGACCCGAGACCTCTGCGGCGCCCGGGTAGTGCGTTTGTGAAGGTGCGCCGCTCGAATGGCCGCCATCCGCGGTCGCGCACTTCTTCCACCACTCCAGCGGACCCCGCCTGAGTCGAGGTCGATGGGTGACACCGGTGCACGGGTGGTCGTCGTCCGGGCCGATCGAGGGGGCGGTGCTCCGTCTGCTCATAGGTGGGGCCGAACGGGGCCAGGCGGGTCTGAGAACGCTCCTTGGAGCTCCCCGGGCCCTTCGGGCCGCCCCCGCATCGTTCTTGCCCTCCTCGTCGGCCTGAGGCGTCCGAAACGCGGGCTCCGGCCGACTGAAAACCCGTATCGCGCCCGGAATGTTCGGTTTGGGCGGAGTTCTGTCCCTCTTGGATCCCCCTCCGGCAGCCTGATCGTCCGCGAGGGAGGCGGCGGTGTGCGAAGTCGGCGACACCAGAACCGGATTCGGTGCCGAATCGCCCGCTTGTGGCACGCCAATGCCGTTTGTGGTGGCGGATATCACTCCCGGTAGTCGGATTCGGGTCGGCTGAGCGGGCGAGGGACGGGGAGGGGAGGAATCGGGGTGCGGTCGACCCGAACCGCGTTCTGGTCGCGCCGTCTCCGTATCCGCAGGTCGTGTCCGCTGGCGTGGTGGAGCTCTCCGGGCCCCGGCCGCCCCGGGGGGCACTGCCTGCCGCCCGCATCGATACCCCCGTTGATCTCGGGAGAGTCGGGGTAATACCGGCGAGTATTACCCCGACTCTCCCGAGATCAACGGCGAGGAGGGGGCGCGCTCGCGGGGCGGGGAACGGTGCTCGTCGTTGCTGCTCGTCACCCGGAGTTCCGGTGGGCCGGTGGTCGGATCAGGCCCCGTTGGTGCTCCGGTCGTCGCTGCCGCTGTCCTGAGCCGGGGGAAGCAGGGTAGGGGGGAGAGGACCGTGCGGCGGCGTTCGCCGGACGGTCGGCCGGGTGTGCGGCGGGATGGCGCATCCGCGTGGAACTCCATGCGAATTCTCCTGTTTCTTCCCTCCCCGACTCTTCGGCTCTCCTCGGCATGGTGGCGCCATGAAAGCGGACAAATGGGATGAAAGTGTGTCGTGGTGACGATGCACGGGAATCTGCTTCGGGATCGTTACCGACGGCCGATGCCGGGAACGCGAGACGGGGGCGCCTCCCGCCGTGAGCGGTCGGCGGGGTGCCTCCGATCGGCTCCGCGCGTGCGGTGACCCTGCGCACGCGGCACCCGATCGCTGCAGGTGGGGGCTGTGGCCCCGGGGTCGTGCGCGCGTTCCGGCCGAACGTCGGCGGGCGCGGTTCCGGAGTGCGCCCGTGGGGCGGGCGATTCGAACGCCGATCCGGTCCCGCAATGCGGCCGTGACGCAACCCCCGATATCCCGGATGCTCTAAGGTGGGTCCGGCAATCGCTGCCCGGCCCCGCGGCGTGCCGCTGCCGCCTCGCGGTCGACCAGCCCCAGCGCGATCCCCGGACCGGCGCCGTGCATGGGCTGTGTCCGCCACCCCGATCGAGGCGCCGCAGGCGCGGAGGACCGGGCCCGACATGAGGAGTGGATTTGATCGCGCTGACGCTCGATCGGATCGCTGAGATCACCCGAACCCGGATACGCGGATCCGCGCGCCCGGACACCGCCGTGACCGGCCCGGTCGTCGTGGACTCTCGGCAGGCCGGTCCAGGCTCGCTGTTCGTGGCGCTCGGCGGGGAGCGCACCGACGGGCACGACTTCGCCGGCGCCGCCCTCGCCGCCGGCGCCGCGGCCGTCCTCGGGTCCCGGCCGGTCGAGGCGCCGCAGCTGCTGGCCGACGGCGGCGACGACGAGGTCGTGGCCGCGCTCGGCAGGCTCGCCCGCGAGGTGGCCGACCGCGTCACCGCGGCCGGGGCCGACATCGTGGGGGTCACCGGCTCGTCCGGCAAGACCACCACCAAGGACCTGCTTGCCCAGGTGCTCGGGGGACTCGGCCCCGTGGTCGCGCCGGCCGGCTCGTTCAACAACGAGATCGGCCACCCGCTGACCGTGCTGCGCGCCGACGCCGACACCCGCTTCGTGGTCATGGAGAAGGCCGCGCGCGGTATCGGGCACATCGCGCACCTGTGCACCATCGCCCCGCCGCGCATCGGCGTCGTGCTCAACGTCGGCAGCGCCCACATGGGCGAGTTCGGCGGGCGCGAGGCCATCGCCCAGGCCAAGGGGGAGCTCGTCGAGGCGCTGCCCTCGGCCGCCGACGGCGGGGTCGCGGTGCTCAACGCCGACGACGACGCCGTGCGCGCCATGGCCGCGCGCACCTCGGCCCGGGTGGTGACCTACGGCCGCGGCGAGGACGCCGACGTGCGCGCCCGCGACGTCCGGATGGACGGCGCCGGGCGGGCCGCCTTCACCCTGGAGATGAACGGCGGCAGCGCCCCGGTCCGGCTGGCGGTGGTCGGCGAGCACCAGGTGCACAACGCGCTGGCGGTGGCCGCGGTGGCCGCCGAGTTCGGCATGGACGCCGCGGCGGCCGCCGCGGCGCTGGCCCAGGCCGGCCCGGTGAGCCGCTGGCGGATGGAGGTCGGCGAGCTGGCCGACGGCACCACCGTCGTCAACGACGCCTACAACGCCAACCCCGAGTCCATGGCGGCGGCGCTGCGCACGCTGGGCGCCATCGCCGGGGACCGGCGCCGCTCCTTCGCGGTGCTGGGGGCCATGGCCGAGCTGGGCGGCGAGGCGCGCGAGGCGCACGAGGAGACCGGGCGCCTGGCCGCCTCCCTGGGCGTGGACGGGCTGATCGTGGTCGGTGAGGAGGCCGCCCCCATCGCCGACGGGGCGGCGCGGGTCGCCGGCTGGCAGGGGGAGGCCGTCGCCGTCCCCGACGCCGCCGGCGCGGCCGAGGCGCTGCGCACGCGCCTGCGGCCCAAGGACGTCGTCTTGGTGAAGGGATCGCGCGTGGCCGGGCTGGAGAAGGTCGCCGAGAAGGTGGCCGAGGGGCTTACCGCGTCGGGGAAGGACGCCCAGTGAGCAATATCCTCATCGCAGCGGCGATCTCCCTGGTCATCTCCATGCTGGTGATGCCGCCGCTGATCCGCATCCTGTTCCGGTTCAAGTTCGGGCAGGAGGTCCGCGACGACGGCCCCGAGGGCCACAAGACCAAGCAGGGCACGCCCACCATGGGCGGCATCGTCATCATCCTGGGCGCGGTGCTGGGCTACTTCGGCTCGCACCTGGCGCTGATGACCCGCCCCACGGTCTCCGGCCTGCTGGTGATGTTCCTGTTCGTCGGGATGGGCGCGGTCGGCTTCCTCGACGACTTCATCAAGATCTACAAGCGCCGCAGCCTGGGCCTGCGCAGCGGCGCCAAGATGCTCGGCCAGACCGTGATCGGCGTCGGCTTCGCCTACGGGGTGACGAAGTTCCCCAACGGCTACGGCTACACCCCCGCCTCGCCCCAGCTGTCGTTCCTGCGCGACTTCGGGCCGCCGCTGTGGATCGGCATCTTCGTGATCTGGGCGCTCTTCCTCATCGTGGGCTTCTCCAACGCCGTCAACCTCACCGACGGCCTGGACGGGCTGGCGACCGGCGCCACCATCCTGACGCTGGTCTCCTACGTGATCATCGGCAACTGGCAGCTGCGCCAGAGCTGCAGCGAGGCGCTGCTCTCGCCCAACTGCTACCCGGTGCGCGACCCCCTCGACCTGGCGGTGGTCGCCGCCGCCGGACTGGGCGGCTGTATCGGCTTCCTCTGGTACAACGCCCCGCCCGCCAAGATCTTCATGGGCGACACCGGCTCGCTGGCCCTGGGCGGCCTGGTGGTCGGCCTGGCCATCACCACCCGCACCCAGCTGCTGCTGCTCGTCATCGGCGGCCTGTTCGTGCTCATCACCGCCTCGGTGATGCTGCAGGTCAGCTCGTTCCGCCTGACCGGCAAACGGATATTCCGGATGGCGCCCCTCCAGCACCACTTCGAGCTGAAGGGCTGGGCGGAGACGACCATCGTCATCCGCTTCTGGATCATCCAGGGCCTGCTGGTGGGCACCGGCATCGGCCTGTTCTACCTGGAATGGATGCCGAGGTAGCCGATGGCGGACGGATTCGAAGAGGGCCTGCGCGGCAGGCCGGTGTGCGTGGCCGGGCTCGGTGTGTCCGGCCCGCCGGTCGCCCGCGCGCTGCTGGCGTGCGGCGCCCGGGTGACGGTCGTGGACGGCCGGGACGACGCGGCCTCCCGCCGGGCGGCCGAGGAGCTGCGCGCCGAGGGCGCCCGCGTGGTGCTGGGCTCGGACGCCCTGCCCGAGGACACCTCCCTGGTGGTCACCTCCCCGGGGTGGCGGCCGGACGCGCCGCTGCTGACCGCGGCGGCCGGCGCCGGGATCGAGGTCATCGGCGACGTCGAGCTGGCCTGGCGGCTCAAGCCCGCCGACCAGGTCTGGCTGGCGGTCACCGGCACCAACGGCAAGACCACCACGGTGCGGATGCTGGAGGCGATGCTGCGCGCCGACGGCCGCGACGCCCTGGCCGTGGGCAACGTGGGCACCCCCATCATCGAGGCGGTCCGCCCCGGCCCCGACGGGACGTGCCCGCAGGTGCTGGCGGTGGAGCTGTCCAGCTTCCAGCTGCACTGGTCGAGCTCGGTGCGCCCGCAGGCGGCCGCCGTCCTCAACCTGGCCCCCGACCACCTGGACTGGCACGGCGGGTTCGACGCCTACGCCGAGGCCAAGGGCCGGATCTACGCCCGCGGCACGGTGCGGGTGGCCAACACCGCCGACGAGCACTCGGTGCGCCTGGCCTCCGAGGGCGACCCGCACACCCCGCTGGTCGGCTTCGGGCCGGGCACCCCGCGCCCCGGTGAGCTGGGCGTGGTGGAGGACCTGCTCGTGGACCGCGCGTTCGTGGACGACCCGGTGCACACCGCCGAGGAGCTGGCCGCCCTGCAGGACGTGCGCCCGGCGGCGCCGCACCAGGTGGCCAACGCCCTCGCGGCGGCGGCGCTGGCGCGGGCGGCGGGCGCCGCCCCCAAGGCGGTCCGGGAGGGGCTGGCGGCGTTCGGCCCCGAGCCGCACCGCATCGCCCCGGTGGCCACCGTGGACGGCGTGCTCTACATCGACGACTCCAAGGCGACCAACGCCCACGCGGCCGGCGCCTCCCTGGCGGCCTACGAGCCGGTGGTGTGGATCGCCGGGGGACTGCTCAAGGGTGCCGAGGTGGACGAGCTGGTGCGCTCGGCCGCGCCGCGCCTGCGGGCGGCGGTGCTGCTCGGCCGCGACCGCGCCGAACTGCGCCGCGCGCTGGACGAGCACGCCCCGGAGGCGGACGTGGTGGAGGTCGCCGAGACCGGCGACGACGCGATGGACCGGGTGGTGGCCGAGGCCCGCGCCCTGGCCCGGGAGGGGGACACCGTGCTCCTGGCCCCCGCCGCGGCGTCGATGGACATGTTCACCGACTACAACGCCCGCGGCGACCGCTTCGCCGAGGCGGTCCGCAGACTCCGGGCCTGATCGGCCCCATGCGTGCCCGGAGCCCCAGGGGCTCCGGGCACGCGGCGTGTACGGGGCCCTGCGCGGGTCCTTCCCGGTGCTCCTCCTGCCCCCGGGCGTCCACCGGGCCGGCGAACGACCGGGGCGGCTCCGCCACGCCCGATCAGCGGTGCGCTCCGGAGATACCGGTAGGGCGCCCGCCGGGGCGGCGGAGCTTCCGGCGGCCGTGGCCGCCGTCGGCGGGCGGCCTTCGGCCGTCCGCCGACGGGCGGGGCGCCGGTCGGGGCTGCGAAGGCGGCCCGGGTTCGGCCCGGAGCCGTGACGACGGCGCTGAAGTGGTCGGACGGAAACGACACCGCTCCGATGGACGCCATCGATACCGGGAGCGACCTCAGGGGCGCGGCCGCCGGTCGCACGGCCACGGTCCCGGCGGGCACGTGTGCCCCCTCCGGTGCCCCGCGACCGTCTCTCAGACGCCTTCCCGCGGGGTTCCGGTGCGGTCCCGGCGGGCGATCCGGTCCGTCCCGGACCGTCCGTTCGGTCGCCGAGTGCCCCGTTCGCCCGTCCTGCGCGCCTGTGTGGGAGAAAAGAACCCCAACACGCGCGTTATGTCCGACGCTTGCGCCACCGTAGCCACCACACTTGTTCGACGCTGGGAAAGTGTGTCGCGGCGGAGGTGGCGTATGGCGGTGGTGCCCCGTGGGGGAGCGCCCGGGAAGAAGAAGGCGGCCCGGACGCGTCCGCCCGGCGGTCGCCCCGGGAGCGCTCCGCGCGCCTCGTCCGGGGGCGGCGCGGGCGCGGGCGGCAACTGGCTGCGCGAGCTCGGCCGGCGCCCGCTCACCTCCTACTACCTCATCTTCGGTACCAGCGCCATGCTCATCGCCCTGGGCCTGACCATGGTGCTGTCGTCCTCGATGGTCGACTCCTACACCGAGACCGGCTCGCCCTACAGCCTGTTCCAGAAGCAGGTCCTCGCCGCCGCCGTGGGCCTGCCGCTGATGGTGCTCGCCTCGCACATGCCCATGCACGTGTTCCGCGCCCTGGGCTACCCCGCCATGCTGGTCTCGGTCGCGCTGCTGGTGCTCACCGTCTTCAAGGGCGAGGAGTACAACTCCGGCGCGATGCGGTGGGTGGAGATCGGCGGCATGACCATCCAGGCCTCCGAGCCGGCCAAGCTCGCCTTCGCCCTGTGGGGCGCCAACGTGCTCGCCCGCAAGGAGGAGCTCAAGGAGCTCAAGGAGTGGCGCCAGCTCCTCTTCCCGCTGATGCCCGGGTGCGCCGTGCTCGTGCTGCTGGTGCTGCTCGGCACCGACCTGGGCACCACCATGGTCCTGCTCACGATCTTCCTGGCGCTGCTGTGGGTGGTGGGCGCCCCGGGCAAGCTGTTCGTGGGCATGCTGGGCCTGGTCGGGACCCTGGTGGCGATCATGGTGGCCGTCGAGCCGTTCCGCATGGCCCGCGTGACCTCCTTCCTCAACCCCGAGGCCGACCCCACCGGGTCCGGCTTCCAGCTCATCCACGGCCTGTACGCGCTGGGCACCGGCGGCCTGTTCGGGGTGGGCATCGGCGGGAGCCGGGAGAAGTGGGGCTTCCTGCCCCACCCCGAGAGCGACTTCATCTTCGCGATCATCGGCGAGGAGCTCGGCCTGGTCGGCACCCTGGTCGTCGTCGGACTCTTCGGCGTCCTGGGCTACGCTGGGCTCCGCGTCGCGTCGCGGGTCGACGACCCCTTCGTGCGCCTGGCCGCGACCTCGGTCACCGCCTGGATCGTGCTGCAGGCCATGGTCAACATCGGCACCGTCATCGGCGTGCTGCCGGTGACCGGCATCCCCCTGCCGCTGGTCTCGGCCGGGGGGTCCGCGCTGATCCCGACCATGCTCGGCCTGGGGGCGCTCCTGGCCATGGCCAAGACCGAGCCGGACGCCCGCAGGGCGCTGGCCGCGCGCGGTCCCGGCCGGGTGGAAAGGGCTCTAAGCTGGCTGGGCCTGGGCACCGCGATCGAGCGGCGCGACGGCGACCACGGGCAGGTTCAAGCGAGGAGGAATCGGCGACGATGAGGGTAGCCCTCGCCGGAGGCGGCACGGCCGGGCATATCGAGCCCGCGCTCTCCCTGGCAGACGCGCTGCGGCGGATCGACCCCGACACCCGGGTGATGTGCCTGGGCACCGAGCGGGGGCTGGAGACCCGGCTGGTGCCCATGCGCGGGTACGAACTGGGGCTGATCCCCGCCGTCCCCCTGCCCCGCCGGCTCACCCCCAAGCTGCTCCAGGTGCCCGGCAAGCTCGCCGGCGCCATCAGCGCCGCGGGCGACCGCCTCGACGAGCTGCAGGCCGACGTCCTCGTCGGCTTCGGCGGCTACGTGGCCACCCCCGGCTACCTGGCGGCCCGGCGCCGCCGGATCCCCATCGTCGTCCACGAGGCCAACCCGCTCCCCGGGCTGGCCAACCGGCTGGGGGCGCGGCTCACCCCGCACGTGTACACCGGCCACCCGCACACCGAGATCCGCAACGGCCGCTTCATCGGCATCCCGCTGCGCGAGCAGATCTCCACCCTGGACCGCCTGGCCATGGGCGACAAGGCGCGCGCCCACTTCGGCCTGCGCTCCGACCTGCCCACCCTGCTGATCTTCGGCGGCTCCCAGGGCGCCCAGGCCGTCAACGAGGCCGCCTTCCAGGCCCAGCCCGCGCTCACCGCCGCCGGGGTGCAGGTCCTGCACGTGGTCGGCCCCAAGAACGCCGAGGAGCCCCAGGACCGCACCCGGGACGGCGTCCCCTACGTCGTGGTCCCCTACGTGGACCGGATGGACATCGCCTACGCCGCCGCCGACATGGCCATGTGCCGCTCGGGCGCCATGACCTGCGCCGAGCTGACCGCGGTCGGCCTGCCCGGCTGCTTCGTCCCGCTGCCCATCGGCAACGGCGAGCAGCGCCTGAACGCCGAGCCCATCGTCGAGGCCGGCGGCGGCCTGCTCATCAACAACGCCGACCTGACCGCCCGCTGGATCACCGAGGAGCTCATCCCGGTGCTCACCGACACCGACCGGGTCGTGGCCATGTCCGAGGCCGCCTCGGCCATGGGCCGCCGCGACGCCGACGCCGAGCTGGCCCGCGAGGTCCTGGCCGTCGCCCGCGGGGACAACCCGGGCGACGAGGTGCCGGTGCCCGAGGACGACGATGACGAGGACGACACCTTCGTCGACGACGGGAAGGACGCCCGATGAGCCTGGTGCGGCCCACCGAGCCGCTCCCCGTCGAGGAGATGGGCCGGGTCCACTTCGTCGGCATGGGCGGGGTCGGCATGTCCGGCATCGCCCGGGTGCTCCTACAGCGCGGCGCCGAGGTCTCCGGCAGCGACGCCAAGGACGGCGCACTGCTGCGCGAGCTGGAGGAGCTGGGCGCCCGCGTGCACGTGGGGCACGACGCCGCCAACGTCGGCGACGCCCAGACCCTGGTCGTCTCCTCGGCCGTGCGCGAGGACAACCCCGAGGTCGCCGAGGCGCGCCGCCGCGGCCTGCGCATCCTGCCGCGCGCCGCCGCCCTGGGCGGCCTGCTGCTGGGGCGCACGGGCGTGGCCGTGGCCGGCACCCACGGCAAGACCACCACCACCTCCATGCTCACCGTGGTGCTGCAGGAGCTGGGGGCCGAGCCCGGCTACATCATCGGCGGCCGCCTGGTCACCACCGGCCTGGGCGCCGACGCCGGGGCCGGGGACGTCGTCGTCGCCGAGGCCGACGAGAGCGACGGCTCCTTCCTGATGCTCTCGCCCGAGATCGCCGTGGTCACCAACGTCGAGGCCGACCACCTGGACAACTACGGCGGACTGGACGAGATCCACGCCGAGTTCGCCGCGTTCGCCGACCGGGTCGGGCGGACCCTGGTCGTCGGGGTGGACGACCCCGGGGCCCGCAAGGTCGCCGAGAGCGCCCGCGCCCGCGGCCTGCGCGTGGTCACCTACGGCCAGGCCCCCGAGTCCGACTTCCGGGTCGGCGGGATCGGCGCCGAGGGCTTCTCCACCCGCTTCACCCTCACCCCTCCCGAGGGCGAGCCCCTGGAGTGCGTGCTGGCCGTGCCCGGGCTGCACAACGTGCTCAACGCCGCCGCGGCGATCGCCGTCGCCGACGAGCTGGGCCACGACCCCGAGGTCGCGGTGGAGCAACTGGCGCACTTCACCGGCGCCGCCCGCCGCTTCGAGCCCAAGGGCGAGGCGGCCGGCACCGCGGTCTACGACAGCTACGCCCACCACCCCACCGAGATCGCGGCGGACCTGCGCGCCGCCCGCGCCGCCCTGGACTCCCGCCCCGCGGGGGAGGGCGCCTCGGCGCGCGTCGTGGCGGTCTTCCAGCCCCATCTGTACAGTCGCACCCGGATCTTCGCGGCGGAGTTCGGCGAGGCGCTGGCCCTGGCCGACGAGGCCGTGGTGATGGAGGTCTACGGGGCCCGGGAGGACCCCGAGCCCGGCGTCACCTCGGCCCTGATCACCGACCGGGTCGGCCACGGGCGGGTGCACCGGCCCGCCACCCGCGACCAGGCGGTGGCGGCGGCGGCCGAGCTGGCCCGCCCCGGGGACATCGTGCTGACCATGGGCGCCGGGGACGTCACCGAGCTCGGCCCGCGGATCGTCGCGGCCCTGGAGGAGCGCGGCGCCTGAGGCGGCGCCCGCGCGGGGCCCGCGTGGGAGGGAAGGTGCTTGCCGTGGCAGGCGGCGCTGCTCAGGCGGGCCGCGCGGGCGGTGCGCCCCGCTCCGACCCGTGGAAGGCCGCCTTCATCGTCCTGCTCATCGTCGCGCTGCTGGCGGTGGTGACCTGGGTGCTGCTGGGGTCGCGGCTGCTGGTGGTGCGCGAGGTGCGGGTGGAAGGTCTGGACCGGATCGACCGCGAATCCGTCGTGGGGGCGCTGGACGTGCCCACCGGCACCCCGCTGGCCCGGGTCGACACCGAGGCCGCGGCCGGCCGGGCCGCGAAGCTGCGGCTGGCCGAGCGGGTCGAGGTGGACCGGTCCTGGCCGGCCGCGCTCACCGTGCGGGTGCACGAACGCGAGCCGCGCCTGGCGGTGCGGGCCGGGGACGGGTTCCGCCTCGTCGACCACGACGGGGTCCGGATCACCGACGCCGACTCCCGCCCCGAGGCCTACCCGCTGGCGCGGGTCCGGGGCGAGGTCGAGGGCAACCCCGCGGTGGCGGCGGCGGCCTCGGTCGCCGACGCGCTGGACGGGGCGCTGCCCGCCTCCACGGCCCGGGTCGCCGCCATCGACGCGCGCGACGCCGACTCCATCACCGTGGAGCTGGAGGGCGGCGCGACGGTGGAGTGGGGCGACGCCGAGGACGGCGGGCGCAAGGCGCGGATCCTGGAGGTGCTGGCGGGCGAGCACCCGCCCGACTCCGAGCGCGTCTACGACGTCAGCTCCGTCGACATGGCCGTCGTGGGCTGAGGTCCGGGCGGTGCGGGGCCCGCGCGGCCCCGGGCGCGGTGCGGAGCGGCGGGCGGCGGCCCAGGGGCGGCGCGGAGCCCGGGACATTCCAGACGCGACGCGCCGGGACGGCGCATCGCTTCCGGAGCCGACACGCCGTTAGGCTGAACACCTGGTTGGTTGCCCGTCGGCAGGCCGCGGCCTACTGTCGGGAGGCAGACCATGGTTGACATAAGTATGGACTCGAACCGATAGGGGCGAAAGTCCCGTGGGCCCCGGGGAACCCGGGGCCGGGGCCCAGCCCCTGGGCGGTCCGGCCGGCGGCGGTCGGCCCGGGGCGCCGCAAGTAAGACTGTAGAACCGGACAGCCGGTCGGCCCGACCCGCGGTCGGGGAGCGCGGCCCAGGCCGCGGTCGCCGACGACACTCGGTAGCGACCGGCCGATGCGAGCGGAAAGGCCCCTCGTCGTGGCAGCACCGCAGAACTACCTCGCGGTCATCAAGGTCGTCGGTATCGGCGGCGGCGGCGTCAACGCCGTCAACCGGATGATCGAAGAGGGACTCAAGGGCGTCGAGTTCATCGCCATCAACACCGACGCTCAGGCGCTGCTCATGAGCGATGCCGACGTCAAATTGGACGTCGGGCGCGAGCTGACCCGGGGCCTGGGCGCCGGGGCCGACCCGGACGTCGGCCGCAAGGCGGCCGAGGACCACCGAGAGGAGATCGAAGAGGTCCTCAAGGGCGCCGACATGGTGTTCGTCACCGCCGGAGAGGGCGGCGGCACCGGCACCGGCGGTGCGCCCGTGGTCGCCAACATCGCCCGGTCGCTGGGGGCGCTCACCATCGGCGTGGTCACCCGCCCCTTCGGGTTCGAGGGCAAGCGCCGCGCCACCCAGGCCGAGTCCGGCATAGCGATGCTCCGCGACGAGGTCGACACCCTCATCGTCATCCCCAACGACCGGCTGCTGTCCATCTCCGACCGCCAGGTCAGCGTGCTGGACGCGTTCAAGGCCGCCGACCAGGTGCTGCTCTCCGGTGTGCAGGGCATCACCGACCTGATCACCACCCCGGGCCTGATCAACCTGGACTTCGCCGACGTCAAGTCCGTCATGCAGGGGGCGGGGTCGGCCCTGATGGGCATCGGCTCGGCACGCGGGGACGACCGGGCGGTGGCCGCCGCGGAGATGGCGATATCCTCGCCGCTGCTGGAGGCCAGCATCGACGGGGCGCACGGCGTCCTGCTGAGCATCCAGGGCGGCTCGGACCTCGGCCTGTTCGAGATCAACGAGGCGGCCCAGCTGGTCGCCAACTCCGCCGCCCCCGAGGCCAACATCATCTTCGGCGCGGTCATCGACGACGCCCTGGGCGACGAGGTGCGGGTCACCGTCATCGCCGCCGGGTTCGACGAGCCCCGCTCGGAGTCCCCGGCGCCGCCCCGCGCCACGGCCGCGGCGCCTGCGCCCGAGGTCGAGCGGCGCCCGGAGCCGGCGCCGCGCCCCGAGCCCGCGCCCCGGCCCGAGCCCGCCGCGCGGCCGGAACCGGCCGCCGCCGAGCCCGCCCCGCGCCCGGAGCCGGCCCCGCGCCCCGAGCCCGAGCAGGCGGCCCGCCCGGCCGCTCCGGAGCAGGTCCGCCCCGAGCCGGAGCCCGAGCCCGCGCCCGCCGAGCCCGAGCCCGAGCCGGCCCCGCGCGCCGAGCCCGCGGCGCGGCCGGAACCGGCCCCCGCGCAGGAGGAGCCCGAGCCGGAGCCCGAGCCCGAGGAGGAGGCCCGTCCCCGCGGCATCCACGCGGTCGGCGAGAACGGGTCGCGGCGCACCGGCACCGACGGCTTCTCCCGTCCGGGCGAGGTGCCCACCCCGCGTCGCCGGGTCATCTTCGACGACCCCGACGACCTGGACGTGCCCGACTTCCTGAAGTGAGGCGCACGTGAGCCGCGCGGCCCGCAGGCCCGCGCCACCCGTCGGAGCAGGCGTACCGGCGGCGGGATCCCCGCCGCCGGTACGCTTTTTCGCGTCCCGACCGCACCCGTCCCCAGGGAGGGCCATGAGCGCCGCATTCGAGTTGGCACCGGGCGTGCTCGCCGGGTTCACCGGCCGCTACGACGCAGGGGTGAGCGCCCCGCCGTTCGACACCTTCAACCTCGGCAAGAGCGTGCCGGACGAGGCGGCGGCCGTCGAGGAGAACCGGCGCGCCGCCGCCGCCCTCTACGGCTTCGACCACACCCGGGTGGTGTGGATGGAGCAGGTGCACAGCGCCGACGTGGCGGTGGCCGCCGAACCGGGCGGGGCCGGCCGGGTGGACGCGGTCGTCACCGCCCGCGACGACCTGGTGCTGGCGGCGCTGTCCGCGGACTGCCTGCCGATCGTCGCCGCCGACCCCGGGGCCGGGGTGATCGGCGCGGCCCACTCCGGGCGGGTGGGCACCATCAAGCGGGTCGCCCCCGCGCTGGTGGAGGAGATGGTGCGCCAGGGGGCCGACCTCGAGCGGATCAGGGTGGTGCTGGGACCCTCCATCTGCGGGCGGTGCTACGAGGTGCCCGCGCACATGCGCGACGAACTGGCCGCGCACACCCCCGAGGGCGCGTCGGAGACCCGGGAGGGCACGCCGGCCGTGGACATGCGCGCCGCGGTCGAGGCGCAGCTGCGCGCGGCCGGAGTCGGCCACGTCAGTGCGGACGGGCGGTGTACGTATGAGACCGCGGACCTGTTCTCCCACCGGAGGCAGGCCCCGACCGGGCGGCTGGCCTCCTACGTATGGCGGACCTGAGGGGCGGCGCAGGGGACCTAGGGCACGGCCTCTAGGACACCGCCCCTAGGACACGGGCCGAGGAGACGGACCTGAGAGGCCGCCCCGGGTCGGACCCGGGGTCGTCCCGGGAGGACGGGTCGGCGGGGTCCCGGACGACGGATCCCTAGAGGGTCCGGAGGGTACGGACGCGCGGCCGAGCCCGGGCGGCGGAGCCGGCGCGGGGCGTTTCGAGGCGCGGAGCCCGCGTGGGGCGGGGGCACGCGGGGCGGTCCGGGCTGCGGCACCGGAGGAGACGGCGGAACCGGGGCTCCCGGGGCGGCTCCGTACGGAGCGCTCCGGACCGCGGCGGCGTCGGAGGAAGAGGACGGCCGCCCGGCGCCGCCCCCGGCGGGCGGCGGAGACGCGGCAGTGACGAACGAGCGGAAAGAGCGATGGCAGCGGAACACGGCGGACATGCGGAGCGGGCGGAGGCCGGGGAGGCGGCCCTGCGCCGGCGGCGCATCGCCGCCAACCTGGAAGCGGTGCGCGAGCGGGCCGCCACGGCCTGCGAAAAGGCGGGGCGTCCGGCCTCCGATGTGAGCATCATCGCTGTGACCAAGACCTATCCCGCCTCCGACGTGCGCATCCTCGCCGGCCTGGGGGTGGGCGACGTGGGCGAGAACCGCGACCAGGAGGCCTCCGCCAAGGCGGCCGAACTCGGTGATCTGCCCCTCACCTGGCATTTCGTCGGGCAGCTGCAGACCAACAAGGCGCGGTCGGTGGCGCGCTACGCCGACGTGGTGCACTCGGTCGACCGGGGGCGGCTGGTGAGCGCGCTCGGCGGCCGCGCCCGTCTGGAGGGGCGGCGGCTGACCTGCCTGGTCCAGGTGAACCTCGATCCCGACTCCCAGGCCGGGGTGATCGGCCCGCGCGGCGGGGCGGACCCGCGCGACGCCCCGGCGGTCGCCGACCTCATCGCCGCGGAGGAGGGCCTGGAGATCGGCGGCGTGATGGCGGTCGCCCCGCGGGAGGGCGACCCGGGGGCCGCGTTCGCCCGTCTGCGCGCGGTCGCGGCGGGGATCCGGGATCGCTACCCTCAGGCCAAGGTGATATCCGCGGGCATGAGCGGGGACATGGAGGCCGCCATCGAGCACGGCGCGACACACCTGCGCGTGGGTACGGCGTTGCTCGGTGATCGGGGTCCGAACGTGGGGTAATGTCCCCACATGGACCTTGGCGCCCATCTGTCGAGTTCGCCCGCAGCGCGGGGACCGGCGGGCACGGGCGAACTCAGAGAAGTCTTCTGCGGTGCCGCACCACAGGGACGACGGAGGACATGAGATGGCCGGCGCGATGCGCAAGATGGCGGTCTACCTCGGCCTCGTGGAGGACGACCGCTACGATCACCGCTATGCGGACGAATACGATGACTTCGACGACTTCGAAGAGGCCGTCGAGGACAGGCGGGAGCGGGAGACCGACCCGCATGGCGGCGATCTGCGCTCCGACGCCGTGAGCGAGGGAGAGGACCGCACCCCGCTGGCGGGCGGGGCGTCCGAGCGCCGCGTCTCCGCGGCGACGGCGATGGCCGACCTCGCCCGGATCACCACGCTCCATCCGCGCACCTACAACGAAGCGCGTACTATCGGAGAGCATTTCCGGGAGGGCACCCCGGTGATCATGAACCTCACCGAGATGGTCGACAGCGACGCCAAGCGTCTGGTCGACTTCGCGGCGGGGCTCATCTTCGGGCTGCACGGCAGCATCGAGCGCGTGACCAACAAGGTGTTCCTCCTGTCCCCGGCTAATGTTGAGGTGACGGCTGAAGACAAGGCACGGATCGCCGAGCGAGGCTTCTTCAACCAGAGCTAGACCACCACGGCTGTACACAGATTGGGTCGAGGAACGACCGTGAGCATCGTCCTGTACGTACTCCTCATCCTGCTGAACCTCTTCATGCTGGTGCTGATAGGGCGGCTGGTGTTCGAACTCGTGCAGTCGTTCGCCCGGTCGTGGCGCCCCTCGGGCTTCTCGCTGGTGCTCGCGGAGAGCGTCTACACGATCACCGACCCGCCGCTGAAGTTCCTCCGGCGGTTCATCAAGCCCATCAGGTTGGGGAGTGTGGCGCTGGACCTGAGCTTCACCGTCCTCTTCCTCTTCGTGGTGATCCTCATCCAGATCGTGCGGTACGCCATGTTCACGACCGCGACCGTGTAACCGGTGCTTCCCTGCGGTGCCTTCCGGAAAGGCATACATGTCGGACGGGTAAGCTCCGGTTCCGATATGTGGTCTTGGTCATGATCCGGATTGCCGTAAGGTCACGATCAGGTAGCGTCCCTACGGACGGAGTCCAAGCGCGCCAAGGAGACGAACATGCCGCTGACACCCGCGGATGTGCGGAACAAGCAGTTCAGTACGACCCGGCTACGGCCGGGCTACGATGAAGAAGAGGTCGACGCCTTCCTCGATGAGGTCGAGTCCGAGCTCGACCGTCTGATCCAGGAGAACGAGGAGCTTCGGGGCAAGCTGGCCGAGTGCCTGCGGGGCAAGGTGCCCAACGCCGGCATGCAGGACTTCCAGCAGCAGCCCCAGGAGCAGATGCAGCCGGAGCCGCAGCAGCAGCCGGCGCAGCAGCAGCCCGAGCCGGCGCCGGCGCCGGCCCCGGCGCCCGCCCCCGCGCCCCAGGCGGTGGAGCAGCAGCTTCCCGCGATGGCCGCCCAGATGGGCCTGCCGGGCTCCGAGGAGAACATGGACACCGCCGCGCGTGTCCTGGCCCTCGCCCAGCAGACCGCCGACCAGGCCATCTCCGACGCCCGCCGCGAGGCCGACGAGACCCTGGGCCGCGCCCGGCACGAGGCCGACGACATTCTCGGCAAGGCCCGCCGCCAGGCGGAGCAGATCGTCAACGAGGCCCGCGCCCGCTCCGAGAACCTGGACCGCGACGCCCAGGAGCGGCACCGCCAGGTGATGGGCTCGCTGGTGCAGCAGCGCGAGGAGCTGGAGCACAAGGTCGCCGAGCTGAAGGACTTCGAGCGCGAGTACCGCAGCCGCCTGAAGGACTACTTCGAGCGCCAGCTGCGCGAGCTCAACGAGGGTGGCCAGGAGCCCAGCGGCGCACCGGCCAACCCCAACACCACCGGCGGCTTCCAGACCATGTCGGCGCCCACCGGTGCGGGGCCGGCCCTGCAGCACGGCGGCCCGGCGGCTCCGGCCGGCGGCAACCCGTTCGCCCAGCAGCAGCCCGAGCCCGCGCCGCACGGCGGGTTCCACCCGGGCGAGGCGCCGCACGAGCGCCGCTGACCGCCCGGGAGGGCACGCCACCCTCGAAGGAACCCACCAGTAAAGGCCCTCTCGACCAGTGTTGATCCTCGGCAGCCTCGTCGTCCTGGCGGCGGCCCTGCTCCTCATCGCGATCGCCGTGGTGCTCGCCCAGGCGAGCCTGGTGTACATCGCGCTCGCCCTCGGCGGCGTCGGCGCGGTACTGCTCATCGCGGAGGCGGTGCGGAGCCGCGAGCAGCTCGGAATCCGCGAGGCGGGCACGGGGATATCGACGGCGGTGCGACGTGCCCGCGAGCAGGCGGGCGCACGGACGGACGGATTGGGGAAGGCGTCCGTCCCCGCCGCAGTCGCCCGGGTTCGGCCCTCAGGGGCCGCCGGCCCGACCCCGCCCCCCGGGGCGGCCGGTCAGGGCCCGGCAACGCCGCAGGCCGGTACGGACCGGCCCGGCGCACCGGTCGGAGGGGCACGGCAGGAGGGTTTCGCCGGGGCAGCGTCCCCGTCCGCACCGCAGGCGCGGACGGCCGCGCCCGGTGCGGGCGCGGCGGGCGGACCGGGCACAGGCCCGGCCGTCCCCGGCCCCCGATCGACCGAGGCCCCTGATCCCGGCCCGTCGACGCAGGCCGAGCCCTCTGAGCCTTCCTCACCCACCACCCCCCGACCCCCCGAGACCTCTCCCGGCGGCGGCGACGGCGATGCCCCGTCCGCCGAGGAGCCCGCCCGGACCGGCGCCCACCCGCTCCCGCCCGAGGACGCGGCCACGGAGGCCGGACCGGACGACGACACGGGCACGGACGCGGAGACGACGACCTCCGCTGTGTCCGAACCGGAGCCCGAGATGGAGCCGACGGCGGACACGTCGGCCGACCCGGTACCCGACTCGGCGGACGCCCCCGTGGCCGAAGGGCCGTCCGAGAAGGCCGAGCGCTCCGGGCTCTCCGAGCGTTGGGAGCATGCCGAGTCCGCGGGGCCTGCGGAGTCCGCCGAGCCCGCTGGGGCTGCCGAGCCCGCTGAACGCACGAGTGCCGCGGAGGCGGAAGGCGCACACTCCCCGGGAGAAGCCCCGGAGTCCGCTGCCACCGCCGGGCCCGACACCGACCCCCACACCGGCGGTCCCGAGTCCCGAACCGGCCCCGACACGGAATCCGATACCGGGTCGCCTGCGACGCCGGAGTCGCCCGAGACGGAGGCCGAAGCCCCGTCGAGCGAGCCGACCGCTGACCGGGGTGAGACGCCCCGGCCCACCGCCGTCACGGGCGAGCCCCATGGCGAGAGCACCGAGGCAGCGGCAAGCGGCGTGGAGCCCCCGGTGGCCGAAGGGGCGGGACGCGCGGAGTCCGCCGAGGCCGCGGAGCTCGCGGAGGTCGCCGAAGACGAAGCGCCGACCACCGGTCGCCCCCATGACGTGGCCCCGGCCGACGGCGCCGCCCACGAAGACGGCGCAGAGAGCGGAGCCGTGAGCGCCGAGCTCCCGGACCCCGAGCCGCTGCCTGACCTCGACGAAGAGCCGCAGTCAGGGGCGGTGGCGGGGCCCGGAACGAGTACGCACGCCGACCGGTCGACGAAGGCGGAAAAGGACGGCACCGCTGCTCCGGACACCCCCGAGGCCGGGGAAGCGGTCACCGACTCGGACGAAGCCGGGACGGCCGCAGGGGACGAAGAGCCGGAGGAGACCAGCGACATCCCGGCCGAGGGCAGGGCCGAAGACCCGGACGAGCCGTCCTTCTCAGAATTCGTCGAGGGCCTGAAGCGCATGAAGACGAACGAATAGCCCACCGCTTCCCTCGACTTGCTTCGGTGGAATCTGCCGCCGTACCGCCATCGGCTCGGAGAGCCGATGACCGGGGCAGCACTGCCGAGCGCCACGTCTGCGAGCGTCACCGGGCGGTGCCGGATCGGCGGGTGCCCCGCTCGTGGCTGATTGCCGGGTGGCGGTTCACCGTCGGTCGGTGTGCCCCCCGAACCTCCGTCCGTTCTTCCTGGCTCCCAGCCGTGACCAGGCGTTCGGCAGGGCCTCCCGGTTCCGGACGGCGGACGTGTGAGTATCCGATCCCCGAGCCGGGACCTGCTGCCCCAGGGAGGGAGGAGCCGGAGACGGGAAAGGCCCCGGACGCTGTGCGTCCGGGGCCCAGCCTGTGGCCTTGAGGGGGTCAGGCCTTGCGGATCCAGACGGTCAGGCCGAAGTCATCGGAGGTCACGGAGTGGGTGCCCTCCTCCTCGGGGGCCTTCTCGGTTCGGGCGAAGGACGTGGCCAGCACCTCGGCCGCGATGGTCTCGGCGTGCTCCTCCATCGCCTGCCCGGTCTGCGGGTCGGTCGCCGACCAGGCCAGCGCGATCCGGTCGGAGATGTCCAGGCCGCTGCCCTTGCGGGCGTCCTGCACCAGCCGGACCACCTCGCGGGCCAGCCCCGCGCGCTGCAGCTCCGGGGTGAGCTCCAGGTCCAGGGCCACCGTCTCACCGTTCTCGGTGGACACCGCCCACCCCTCGCGGGGCTGCTCGGTCACCAGCACCTCGTCGGCGCTGATCTCCACCGGCTCGCCCTCGACCTCCACGTGCGCCCAGCCGGTGCCGCGCACCTGCTCCACCAGCGCCTTGGCGTCGGCCGCGCCGATCGCCTTCGCCACCAGCGGAGTCCGCTTGGCGAACCGCTTGCCCAGCGCCCGGAAGTTCGGCTTGACCGTGTACTCCACCAGGTCGCCGCCGACCGACGACAGCGCCTCCAGCGAGTGCACGTTGAGCTCTTCGGTGATCTGCGCGCGCAGCTGCTCGGGCAGCCGGTCGAACCCCCGGGCGCCCACCAGCGCCCGGGACAGCGGCTGGCGCGTGCGCACCGCCGACTCCACCCGGGCCGCCCGGCCCAGCTCCACCAGGCGCCGCACCAGCGCCATGTCCTGCGACAGCCCCTCGTCGATCAGCTCCCGGTCCGCCGCCGGCCAGTCGGCCAGGTGCACCGACTCCGGCGCCCCCGGGCGGCGCAGCGCCGCCCACACGTGGTCGGTCAGGAACGGGATGATCGGCGCCAGCAGCCGGGTCAGGTTCTCCAGCGTCTCGTACAGCGTGGCGAACGCCGCAGCGCCCTCCGGGGTGTCGGCGCCCGCCCAGAACCGGCGGCGGGAACGGCGCACGTACCAGTTGGACAGGTCGTCGATGAAGGCGGTCAGCCTGCGCCCCGCCCCCGCGGTGTCGAAGTCCTCCAGGGCGGCGTCCACGTCGGCCACCACCTGGTTCAGCTCCGACAGCAGCCACCGGTCCAGCAGCGGCCGGTCGGCCGGGGCCGGCGCCTCGTCCAGGCGCTCGGGGGACCAGCCCTCGCCGGCGCCCGCGTAGAGGGTGAAGAAGGAGGCCGTGTTGTAGTAGGTGAGCAGGACCTTGCGGACGATCTCCTCCAGCGCGGTGTGCCCCACCCGCCGGGCCGCCCACGGCGACCCGCTGGCCGCCATGAACCAGCGCAGGGCGTCGGCGCCGTGCCGGTCCATTACGGGGATCGGCTCGAGCACGTTGCCCAGGTGCTTGCTCATCTTGCGGCCGTCCTCGGCCAGGATGTGGCCCAGGCAGACCACGCTCTCGTAGGAGGAGCGCCCGAACACCAGGGTGCTGACCGCCATCAGCGAGTAGAACCAGCCGCGGGTCTGGTCGATCGCCTCGCAGATGTACTGGGCCGGGAAGTTCTCCTCGAAGACCTTCTCGTTGCGGTGCGGGGCGCCCCACTGGGCGAACGGCATCGAGCCCGAGTCGAACCAGGCGTCGATGACCTCCGGCACCCGCCGGGCCTCGGCGCCGCACTGCGGGCAGTCCAGCACCACGTCGTCGACATAGGGCCGGTGCGGGTCCAGCGCGCTCAGGTCGCGCCCGGCCAGTTCGCCCAGCTCGGCCAGCGACCCGACCACCGTGGTGTGCTCGTCGGCGCACTGCCACACCGGCAGCGGCGTGCCCCAGTAGCGGCTGCGGGACAGCGCCCAGTCGATGTTGTTGCGCAGCCACTCCCCGAAGCGCCCCTCCTTGACGTTCTCGGGGTACCAGTTGGTGGCCGCGTTCTGGGCCAGCAGCTCGTCCTTGACCTCGGTGGTGCGCACGTACCAGGACGGCACCGCGTAGTACAGCAGCGCGGTGTGGCACCGCCAGCAGTGCGGGTAGCTGTGCTCGTACTCCTGGGCGCGGTACATCAGGCCGCGCGCGGTCAGGTCCTCCACCAGGACCGGGTCGGCCTTCTTGAAGAACCGCCCGCCGACCAGGTCGAGGCCCTCCTCGAAGGTGCCGTCGGCGCGCACCGGGTTGACCACCGGCAGCCCGTAGGCGCGGGCGACCGCCATGTCGTCGGCGCCGAAGGCGGGCGCCTGGTGCACCATGCCGGTGCCGTCCTCGACGGTGACGTAGTCGGCCAGCACCACGTAGTGGGCGGGCGCGTCGAAGCCGATCAGTTCGAAGGGGCGCTGGTAGGTCCAGTGCTCCATCTCGCCGCCCTCGAACCGCTCCCCGGTCAGGGTCCAGCCCTCGCCCAGCACCTTCTCGAACAGCGGCTCGGCGATGAGCAGCCGCTCGGTGCCGTCGGTGGCCACCACGTAGGCGACGTCGGGGTGCACGGCCACCGCCGTGTTGGACACCAGGGTCCAGGGGGTGGTGGTCCACACCAGCATCGAGGTGGGGCGCTCGGGCGAGGCCAGCGGGCCGGAGGTGACGGGGAAGCGCACGTAGACCGAGGGGTCGGTCACCGTCTCGTAGCCCTGGGCCAGCTCGTGGTCGGAGAGCGTCGTCCCGCAGCGCGGGCAGTAGGGGCTGATCCGGTAGTCGCGGACCAGCAGGCCCTTCTCGTGGATCCGCTTCAGCGCCCACCAGACCGACTCCACGTACTGGGAGTCCATCGTGCGGTAGGGGTCGTCCAGGTCGACCCAGTACCCCATGCGCTCGGTCATCTCGGTGAAGGCGCCCACGTGCCGCAGCACCGATTCACGGCAGCGCGCGTTGAACTCGGCGACGCCGTACTCCTCGATGTCCTTCTTGCCGCTGAGCCCCAGCTCCTTCTCCACGGCGACCTCGACCGGGAGGCCGTGGCAGTCCCAGCCGGCCTTGCGGTCGACCCGGTGGCCCTTCATGGTCTTGAACCGGGGGAAGACGTCCTTGAAGACGCGGGCCTCCACGTGGTGGACGCCGGGCTTGCCGTTGCCGGTGGGCGGACCCTCGTAGAAGACCCAGTTGGGGCCGTCCTTGGTCTTGTCGAGTGAGCGCTCGAAGACCTTCTGCTCCGACCAGCGCTTCAGCACCTCGTGCTCCACCGCGGGCAGGTCGATCTGCGCGGGGAGGGCGGGGAAGGGCCGGGAGGCGGAGGGTTCTTCTGCTGACACGTGGCTGCCCTTTCCATCAGGGGTGCGGTCCTGATGGAGGGACGAGGCGCGCGGCCCCGCGGTACCACCCTCCTTGGGAGCGCGTGCGCCCCCCACTTCGTTCGCTGCGGTGCCGGTTCTACTGAGCCCCGGTCGGGGGCCGTTCCTCCGGCGGCTCAGGGGTGATCTTCCCGCCGGTCATACCCCCGGGCTCCCACCGTCCCCGGGTCGCTCTGGGCTGTGCTCCGCGCGGTACTCGTCCCCGTCATCGCCCTGCTTTGGAGTAGAGGATAACGCAACGCGACCTCCCTTCACGCGCGCCTTTCCGGAGCCGGCACCGGAGCCGGCACCGGCACCGGAGCCGGCACCGGAGCCGGCACCGGCACCGGAGCCGGCACCGGCACCGGAGCCGGCACCGGAGCCGGCACCGGAGGCGCCGCAGGGCCCCGTCGGGGCGTGCCGCGGCCGTGGAAGGGGCGGCCCGGCGGGGTCGGCGCGGGCGCGGGCGGCGCGTCGGGGCATACTGGCGCACGGCCGTCCACCGGGGACGGCCCGGGCACGGGCGCCCCCGCGGCCGACCGCGGGCGGCGCCGGGCCAGGCCGGAGCCGAAAGGCCGAAGGAAAGAGAGGGACCGGATGGGGGAGACGCAGTCGGCGGGCGCGGTGCTGGTGACGCTGCCCGACCGGGAGGACGCCGACGAGCTGGCCGAGCAGCTGGTGGACCAGGGCTATGAGCCGTGCACGGTCCACCGGGACATGCTCGCGGGCGAGGACGACGCCGAGGACGTCGACTGGGTGATCGAGGTGCGGGTGGGCCCGCACGGCGGCCCCGCGGTGTTCGACGAGCCGCACCTGTCCCGCCTGGCCGAGGACTACGGGGGCTTCGCCACCGCCGGGTAGCCCCGGCCCCGCGCCCCGCCCCTCGGCGCCCGGCCCCTCTGCCCCCGCCCTGCGAATCGGACGATGCGAACAGGGGAACAACAAAGGGGAAAGAGGCGGTGATTCCGTGGTACGCCGTGGTTCGTTGAATCGCCCGCCCCGGCCGCCTAAGCTACCCGGCACTGTGCGGATGACGCCCGAATCGACGGCGTTTTCGCACGTCGGGAAGTGGAACGGCGGGGGCGGCCGGGAGGTCGTCCGGATCGGAACGGGGGGCTTGAGGGTGACGTCTATGGCGGCGGAGCGATCGAGTGGTGGAGGGGGCCGCGCGCAGCGCGGCGCACGGCACGAGGAGGCCGACGTGAGTGCGGTGAATCTGCCCCCGGCGCGCAGCGGGGAGGACCCCTGGACCCCCGAGGAGCTCGCCGAGGTCCGCGGTGCGCTGGAGGAGGAGATCACCGCGCTGCGCGCCAACCTCGCCGACGCCGAATCGGGGCTGGCCGAGCGGCTCACGGACGCGGTGGCCAACGCCGGGGACGACCCCACCGATACCGGGGCGAAGGCGTACCAGCGCGAGCACGACCTCGCACTGACCTACAATAGCCGTGACCTGCTCGCGCAGAGCGAGCGGGCGATCGAACGGATGGACGCGGGCACCTACGGGGTGTGCGATTCCTGCGGCCACGCGATCGGAAAGGCCCGCCTCCAGGCATATCCGCGCGCCCTGCTGTGCGTGGCGTGCAAACAACGCGAGGAGCGTCGCTGACTGACGTAGAGCCCTCCGGGGACGGAAGACGAACGGTGAACGGATCCGCCGCGACCAAGCCGCGGCGGTTCGTTCTTGTGGCGGTGGTGGCGGCGGTCGCGCTGGCCCTGGACTTCGCCACCAAGGAGATCGCGCTGGCGCGCTTCGCCCCCGGTGAGAGCGTCGCGGTGGTGGGGGACCTCCTCCGCTTCACCCTGGTGTTCAACCCGGGGGCGGCCTTCTCCATCGGGACCGGCATGACGTGGGTGTTCAGCCTGATCTCGATCGGGGTGGTCGTCTACATCATCGTGATCGCGCGGCGGTTGCGCTCCCTGGCCTGGGCGGTGTCGCTGGGGCTGATCCTGGGCGGGGCGGCCGGGAACCTGGTGGACCGCCTGTTCCGGGCGCCCGGGCCCTTCCACGGGCACGTGGTCGACTGGATCCAGCTGCCGAACTGGCCGGTGTTCAACCTGGCCGACTCCAGCCTGGTGGTGGGCAGCGCCCTGGCGGTGCTGCTGGCCTTCCGCGGGGTGAACATCGACGGCACCCGGGAGGCCGGCAAGGACGACTCCGCGTCCGACGCCGGTGACGCCGACGCCGCCGACGCCGGCGGCGTCGGCGGTGACACCGGGGACGGCGGCGAGCGCGCCGGCGCGACCGGTGGGAACGGCACCGCCGGCACCGCCGAGGACACCACGATCGACCACGGCACCGGCGCCACCGGAGGGGACGGCGCCCCCGGGGCCGGGGCCCGCGCGGCCGGCGAGCCCGCGGCCGCCGACCGCGACGAGGCAGAAGGGGACGCGCGATGACCGACCACCGCAGCATGCCGGTTCCGGACGGGCTGGAGGGCGACCGCCTGGACGCGGCGATGGCGCGGCTGTTCGGGCTCTCGCGCACCCGCGCCGCCGAGCTGATCGCCGAGGGGAACGTGCAGGTCGACGGGGCCGAGGCGGCCAAGTCCGACCGGGTCAGCGCCGGGGCCTGGCTGGAGGTCGCGCTCCCTCCGCCGCCCACCGCCCCCGTCCCCCGGGCCGAGACGGTGCCGGGCCTGCGCATCGTGCACGAGGACGCCGACATCGTCGTCGTCGACAAGCCCATCGGCGTGGTCGCCCACCCCACCGTGGGCTGGACCGGCCCCTCGGTGCTGGAGGGGCTGCTGGCCATGGGCGTGCAGCTGGCCACCAGCGGGGCCGCCGAGCGCCAGGGGATCGTGCACCGCCTGGACGCCAACACCACCGGCCTGATGGTGCTGGCCAAGAGCGAGACCGCCTACTCGGTGCTCAAGCGCGCCTTCAAGGAGCGCACGGTCGACAAGCGGTACCACACGCTGGTGCAGGGCCACCCGGACCCGCTGCGCGGGACCGTGGACGCCCCGATCGACCGCCACCCCTCCGGCGACGGCCGCTTCGCCGTGGTCGCGGGCGGGCGCCCGTCGGTCACCCACTACGACACCACCGAGGCGTTCCGCGCGGCCAGCCTGCTGGAGATCAAGCTGGAGACCGGCCGCACCCACCAGATCCGCGTGCACATGTCGGCGCTGCGCCACCCCTGCGTGGGCGACCGGCTCTACGGCGCCGACCCGACCCTGGCCGAGCGCCTGGGGGTGAGCCGCCAGTGGCTGCACGCGGTGCGGCTCGGGTTCGACCACCCGACCGAGGGGCGACCGGTGGAGTTCGAGAGCCCCTACCCGGACGACCTGGCCAAGGCCGTGGAGATGCTGCGCGAGGAGTAGTCCGGCGGGGGCGCCCACAGGGCGCCCCCGTTCCGCGCGGCGGGCGGCGCCCGGCCCCGGGGAGGGGGCGGGCCGGCGAACATCTCAGTCCGTGGACGTCGAACCGCTCACAACCGCTTCGCAGCGGGCGTTCCCGGCGTTAGCATCGCTTCATGCTGAGCGTGGATCGAATGCGCGTCCTGCACGCCATCGCGGCCAACGGATCGCTCACCGGGGCCGCGGAGGAGCTCCACGTCACCAATTCGGCCGTCTCCCAGCAGCTGAGCAAGCTGGAGCGGGAGGTCGGCCAGCCGCTCGTGGAGCGCAACGGGCGCGGGATCCGGCTCACCGAGGCCGCCGAGGTGCTGGTCGAGCACACCGGGCAGATCCTGTCCCTGGTCCGCCAGGCCGAGGCCGACCTGGAGGCGCACCGCGACGCGGTCATCGGGCACCTGCGCCTGTCGTCCATCGCCACCGCCGCCCGGGGGCTGGTGCCGCACGCCCTGGTCACCCTGCGCGAGAGCCACCCCCGCCTCGTGGTGGAGCTCAGCGAGCAGGAGCCGCAGGACAGCGTCCCGGCCGTGAGCCGGGGCGAGGCCGACATGGCGGTGGTCGTGGACTGGACCGGCGCCCCGCTGCCGCTGCCGCGCGGTATGGAGCGCACCCCGCTGACCGAGGACACCGCCGACATCGCCCTGCCCGCCGGGCACCCCCTGGCGCACCGGGGGCTGGTGGCCCTGGACGAGGTGGTGGACCTGCCGTGGATCAGCTGGCCCCGCGGCGGCGCGTGCGGCCAGTGGCTGCACCAGATGATCAGCGCGCAGGGGGCCGAGCCGCGGATCGTGCACACGGCCGAGGAGCACCAGACGAAGCTGTCCCTGGTCGCCTCCGGGCTGGGGGCGGCGGTGATACCGCGCCTGGGGAGGGGGCCGGTGCCTGAGGGGGTGCGGCTGGTGCAGGTACAGCCGGCACTGGTCCGGCAGGTCTACGTGTTCTGGAACGCCGACGCCGCGAGGCGGCCGGCCATCAGCGCGACCGTCCGGGCACTGCGCGAGGCGGCCTGCCGAATGGAGCCGGGGACGGTGAGCGGTCGGCCCCAGTGAGGGAGGGGCCTGACGAGCGCCACCGAGTGCACGGACGCTGGGGCGCTTCTCGCGTAGGGGAGCCGTGCCCTGCCCTGCCCACCCCTGCACACGGTGGGCCGAATCCGTGGCTGCGGTGCCGGCATCCGTGCCTGCGAAGACGGCGGTCCGCGCCAGCGAAGCCCGTCTCCACCATCGCCGAGACCACAGTCCCCGGTCGCGATCCCGCCCCCGGTTTCCGCCCCGGGGGTGAGCCGCCGCGTCGCCTGCGGTACGGGGCCGCCACGGTCGAAGGGCACCGGCACCGCCCACCGGATGGTCGCCGCGCGAGCGGGGTGCCCGCTGGTCTCACCGGTCCTGGCGCGAGTCTCGTTCTCAGCGGGCCATCGCCGGTCGAGCCTGGGGCCGGCCGCCGGGCCTGGTCGCCGTGTCTCCTGTGGGGCGCGGTCGGCAGTGCCGACGGGCGCGGTCGGCGCCCGCCGGGCGTTGTCGGGTGTTGCCGTGCCAGCGGTGCGATCGCCGTCCTCACTGGCCGTGTCTCGGACTTCGTTTCTGTCGGCCATCGCCGATCGGACCCTGGGGAGCGGTGTCGGCCGTCCCCGGGGCCCGCATCGGTACTCCCGTCAGCCGCGGTCGAGCAGGCCGGACAGGGTCGCCCCCGGGCTGATCACGTCCGGGTCGGTCCGGGCGTCGATCAAGGTGGGCAGATCCGCCTCCACCGCCTCGGCCAAGGCCTTCTCGAACTCGTCGGGCGTGTGCGCGGTGGCCCCTCGCGCGCCCAGGGAGCGGGCGTACCCGGCCAGGTCCAGCGGGCCGCCGATGTCCACCGCCGCGGTGCGCCCCATCTCCTTGGCCTGGTGCATCGCGATCGTGCCGTACAGCCCGTTCTGGAACACCACCACCGTGACCGCCGCGCGCACTCGCACCGCCGTCTCCAGCTCCTGCCCGGTCATCAGCGCGCCGCCGTCGCCGACCGCCGCGACCACGGTGCGGTGCGGCTCGACCAGTTTGGCCGCGATCGCCGCCGGCACCGCGTAGCCCATCGCGCCGCTGGTGGGCGCCAGCTGGGTCCGGGGCTCGGTGAAGTGCCACCCCCGGTGCAGGAACGCGGCGAAGTTCCCGGCGTCGTTGGTCAGCACCGTCTCGGGCGACAGCACCGCGCGCATGCGCTCCACCACCGCCCAGGGGTGCATCCGCCCGCCGGGGTGCGAGGCGGCCCCCGGGTCGGGGACCGTGGTCGCCTCCCAGGCCGCGTGCGCCGGAGCGAAGTCCCGGTAGGGCGCGGTCAGCGGGGACGCCGCCAGCGCCTCCAACGCGCGCCGGGCGTCGGCGACCAGGCCGGTCCAGACGCCGGCGACCGCCCCCACCTGGTCGGGGTCGATGTCGATCTGGGCGACGTGCGAGTCCACCACCCGCGCCCCCGGGGCGGGGAACCGGTAGGCCTGGGTCGTGACCTCGCTGAGCCTGCACCCCACCACCAGGATCGCGTCCGCCTCCTCGAGCGCGCCCAGCACCTGGGAAGGGCAGCCCAGGCCGAGGTGGCCCAGGTAGAGCGGGTGGTCGTTGGGGAACACGTCCTGGCGCCGCCAGGAGGCGTACACCCCGGCCTGGAACCGCTCGGCGACCCGCACCAGTTCCTCCCGGGCGCCCCGCGCCCCGCCGCCGGCGATGATGACCGGCCGCTCGGCCCCGGCCAGCCACCGGGCCAGGCGGTCCCTCTCCTCCTCGGCCAGGGAGGGGCGCGGGGGGAACGTGCCGGGAAGGGGGCCCAGCGCCCCGGCCGGTTCGCCCCACAGGTCGCCCGGGACCGCGATCGCGACCGGGCCCGGGCGGCCCGAGGTGGCGATGCGCAGCCCGCGCGCGGTCGCCTCCACCAGCCGGTCGGCGCGCGTCACCGTCGTCGACCACTTGGTGACGGGGGCGTAGAACGCGGTGAGGTCCACCTCCTGGAAGGCCTCCCGTCCCAGGCGGTCGGACTCCACCTGGCCCAGGAAGACGATCATCGGGGTGGAGTCCTGCATGGCCGTGTGCACACCGACCGCCAGGTTGGAGGCCCCGGGGCCGCGGGTGGCGGCCGCCGCGGCGGGGAACCCGGTGAGCTTGCCCTCGGCCTCGGCCATGAACCCGGCGCCGCCCTCGTGGCGGGTGGACACCAGCTGCATGTCGCTGCGCCGGTCGATGGCGTCGGCCAGTTCCAGGAAGCTCTCACCGGGGACGGTGTAGCAGCGCCGCACATGGGCGGCGGCCAGCAGTTCCGCGACCGATTCGGCGGCGGTGGGCCCAGCGGGCCCGGTGGTCTCGGGGGGCACGGTCGTCCTTCCGTCGTCGCAAGGCGCCAGAAGGCGGGGGCGGTGGGCCGCCCCCGCCGGTCACCTGCATCCTGCCCCAGGGGGCGGGGAACGTCACCTCATCGGGCTCCCCGTCCCCCGTCCCCCGTCCCCAGGCGCGGCGCGCACGCGGCCCCGGCCGTGCACCGGGCCTGCACCGGGCCTCAGCCGATGCCGAGGGCCCGCAGGGCGGCCGTGGTGCCCGCCGCCGCGGCGACCACGACCAGGAAGGGGGCGCGCAGCAGCAGCGCCGCCGCGGCCGCCGCGACCCCGGCCAGGCGTGCGGTGTCGGCGGTGAGCGCGGCCCCGCCGTCGGAGAAGGTCTGCACGGCCACCAGCGCGGCGAGCAGCGCCACCGGGACGGTCATGGCGAACCGGCGCACCGCCGGGTGGTCGAGCAGGCGGCGCGGGGCGGCCAGCCCGGCGAACTTGAGGGCGTAGCAGCCGACGGCGGTGACGGCGATGGCGGTCCAGAGGGTCACGGCCGCACCTCCGTGTCCGCCCCGTCGCCGGTACCGCCGCCCGCTCCGCCCGCGCCGTCGCCGCCGTGGTCCGTCCCGGGCGCGTCCGCCGGGGCGCCGGCCAACGCCTGCGAGGCCACTGGCGCCTCCGGACCGGGGCCGATGAGCGCGGCCGCGGCGGCGATGAGCACCGGAACACCGGGCGGGAGCACCGGGACGGCGGCCAGCGCGACCACGGCGCCGGCGCCGGCGACCAGGCGGGTCCTGCGGCCTTCGCGCAGCCGGGACCAGAGCAGGGCCAGGAAGATCGCCGGCCCGACCGCGTCCAGCCCGAAGGCCGAGGTGTCGCCGACCCGCTCGGTGGCCAGCGCGCCCGCCAGGGTGGTGGCGTTCCAGAAGACGAACAGCGCGGCGAAGGTCGCGGTGAAGGCGGTGCGCGCCTCGTCGGGGGTGCGCTGGGCGAACGAGGCGGCGGCGGTCTCATCGATCACCCCGTGCGCGGCCAGGGCCCGGCGGGCGCCCCGCCAGCCGAGGACGTCGGCCAGGCGCAGGCCGTAGAGGGTGTTGCGGGCGCCCAGGAGCAGGGCCCCGGCCGCCCCGGCGATGACGTTGCCGCCTCCGGCGACGACGCCGATCAGCGCGAACTGGGAGGCGCCGGTGAAGGCGAGCAGGCTCAGGGCGCAGGTCTGGGCGACGGTGAGTCCGGCGGCCACGGAGGCGGTGCCGAAGGCGACCCCGGACACCCCGACGGCCAGGCCGATCCCCAGTGCGTCGCGCACCGGGGGAGTGAGGGCGAATGCTGACGTGTTCACGCCGGGAACGCTACGGAGCGCGGGAGACCGGGGTCTTGAACGTAATTGCGCCTCGGGGCCCGTGCGGTGGTGCGGTGGCGGTCCGATGGCCCAGGGCGCGCGCGTGGAGGCCCCTCAGAGCGGCCATTCAGCGCGGTAGTACTTCTCCAGGGCGGCGTCGTCCCCGAAGACGGTCGATCCGGTTCCCATGCGCTCGTTCGCGTCTGCGACAGCGGTGGCCAGCGCTCCCCAGTCCTGCGGGTGGACACGGTTTCGGCGCACGATCACCGGGCCGTGGGACGCGCCCTCAGGGGCGAGGACGATGGCGTTGTCATGGACGGCGAACCGCTGCCCCGGGCCGGGGGCGAAGGGGCCTCGACGTCTGAGGGGGGACCGGCGGGTCAGGGTGTTGGTCGCCGGGACGTATTCGCAGGCGGGCAGTCTGGCCGTCAGAACCGCCAAGGCGATGTTGACCGCGCCGCCGACGATGAACACCGCGCCGTCGATGGACGCCTCGGTTCCCAGCCAGACGATCCCCAGAAGCAGCAGGGGTACGCCTATGACGACGGTACGCATCGTCTCGCAGGGGTGGTGCCGGGCGTGTACGGGGCCGGACGACGCCATATGTGCTCCTTCGGGCGGGGGAGATCCGAACGGGCGAAGGGGGCCGGCGGCCGCTGCTCGTGGCGGCCGTTCAGGTCGCAGGGGCCCGTTCCGAGGGCTCGGGGACCGCGCCCAGGATTCCGCGCTGGAACGCGCCCGGCGGTACACCCGTGCGGCGTTTGAAGTGGCGGGGGAGGTGGGGC